>JAGWIL010000068.1 GCA_028866335.1 Rhodospirillales bacterium | reverse complement strand
CGCCACATATTGGCGCTGGGGCTGGCGCGGTGCAGGGCAACAAGCTTGTGCAATTCGCTGGCGATGCCCTCGCTCAGCCCCGCGGCGGCAGCTCTGGCGGCGATGGGGGCAATCCAGGCCTCGGCGGCTTCGGCAATATGCAGCGCTCGCCTGCCCGGCAGAATGGCGGCCAACGCATCGGCGGCTTTCTGGCCCCAGGCTGCGGGCATGGTCACTATCACCGGCGGGGCATCGGGGTCGGCAGCGGCATCATGCGCCGTCAGCTTGATGCCATGCCAGGATTTATCAGTTCTGCTCTGTGCCATGAGGGGAGTTTAGGCCCTGATATGACTCAATAAAAGTGCATGTTGTGTTGAATCTGCGTAACAGACACAAAATCCTGTGGATAGCTTGAATTCACGCCGGTTCATGGCACCGCAACATGGAGATGGACCATTTGCCCGGCATCACCTATATCGGGGCCATGAGCACTGCCGCGCAGACACCGGCCGCCAACGGCCCCACGCCCAAGGCCAAGCCGCTTGGCCTCAAAGGGCTTTTCAGCAACCCCAGCCTTTATTTCCTCACCATGTTCCGGGGGCGCTTTATCGGCCGCGACGATATGGGAAACCAGTATTTTGAGCGCCCGGGCAAACCGCATGCGCGCCGCTGGGTGGTTTACGCCGGGCCGCAAGACCCCTCCGAGGTGCCACCTGAATGGCATGCCTGGCTGCATCACATTACCGATGCACCGCTGGCTGCGCCCGCCCGCCCTTGGCAACGCCCGCACAAACCCAACCTCACCGGCACAGCGCAGAGCTACCGTCCCGCCGGGCATGACTATATGGGCGGCAAGCGCGCTGCGGCTTCGGCCGATTATGAATCCTGGACTCCGGATCAAACCTGATGCTGCGCCGTGTTCCTGAACTCACCGCCGGTTTCGCTGTTATTGTCGTCGCTGCCCTGTTCCTGGCTTACGCGTTGCGCGGGGCAGGAGAGTTGAATACCGGCGGCGGCTATCCGCTGCAGGCACAGTTTGGTTCCATTGGCGGGCTGACTGTGGGGGCGGATGTGAAGATTGGCGGCGTGGTTGTTGGCCATGTCTCCTCTGAGGCGCTGAACCCCACCACCTATGCCGCGATGGTGAAGTTGGCGATCAACAAAGGCATCCAGGTGCCAGATGACAGCAGCGCCTCCATCACCTCGGACAGCCTGCTCGGCGGCTCTTATGTCGCCATCTCGCCAGGTGGCTCCAACAATATGCTCAAACCGGACGCCAGCTTCCAGGTGACGCAATCCGCGGTGAATATCGAGGATCTGCTGGGCAAATTCATCTTCTCGATGGGTAGCGGTGGCCCCAGCAAGGCACAATCCTCTTCCGGTAACGCCCAACCATCCAACCCCGCGGCACTGCCTCAATAATGCGTCTGTTGCTTCTGGCTTCGGTCGCCACGCTTATTGGTGGCGGGGCATTTGCCCAATCCATGCTCGGGCAAAGCCAGCCGGGGCAGAGCGTGGTTGCAGTGCCCCCGGCGCCGCCCGTCGTAAGCGGCCCTTCCAACGCGCCTGAAGTGCCCGTGGGGCCACAATCGGCCCCGCCGCCTGGCCTTGTGCAAACGCCGTTTCCGCCTTCCGGGGGGGATGCAAGCGCCCAACCCAATGGCGCGGATGCCGGCAATGCTGATAACGGCAATGCTTCGCCGGTGCAGGCGGTCTCGCCCTCCGCGGGGCCGGTGCCTGCAAACAACAACAGTACCACCCAGCAGCCGGCCCCGGCTGACACAGTATCCGTGCCGGTGAATACATGGGTCGCGGGCCAAACCGCCAAACTTGGCGTGCTTAATAAAATTGATGGCAGCACCAGGACAATTACCATTCCTGTTGGTGGGCAGGCTAACGCCGGGGACCTTACCGTGAGCGTGCAAGCCTGTGAAATGCGCCCGCCCGGCGTGCTGCCGGATGCCGCTGTGTTCATTACGCTTCAGTCAAATGCCGCACAAAATGGCGGTGGCCAAGTCTACCGTGGATGGATGGTCCATTCTGCCCCAGGAGCCACCGATGCGGGCGATGCTGGCGAAGCTTTCAGAGTCATTACCTGTTCGTAAATCAAGGGGTTCTGGCCCAAACTTGTGCTAAATTTACAACAGGGCGAGAATGTTAAATCGAAAAACGAAATTGCCCTGTTGATTCCCGTCGCAGAGGATTAAATGGCTCTAGGTTGATTAATTTTACTCTGCATTGGAGTTATGACATGAAGCTTCGTTTAGCGCTTGCCGCTGCCACCTGCCTCGTGCTGCCCCTGGCCGCACAAGCGCAGCCGGTAACCGGCCCTTATGTGAGCCTTGGTTTGGGCACCACCATCCAGAACCCCATTAACCTGCACGACAATGCGACCGGCGCGAGCGGTAAAGCCCTCTTCCGTAACTCCTATTCCGGCGATGCCGCTGTGGGTTATGGCTTTGGCGATGGCTTCCGGGTTGAGTTGAACGGCAATTTCTACCGCGCTACCGATCACAAGATCGATGGCGACAATGGCAGCCAGACCCCAGCGACCGGCGGCTTGAACACCTATGGCCCGATGGTCAACGTGCTGTACGACATGAATGTTGGCCTGCCGATCTTCCCCTATGTGGGCGCTGGCGTTGGCTATCAGTGGCAGAAGTTTGACAGCGACATGAATACTGCTGGCGGCCGCGTTCTTGGCGGCACCAAGGGCAGCTTCGCTTATAACATCATCGGTGGTGTTTCTTACCCGCTGCCGTTCGTGCCCGGCCTTTCCGCCACGGCTGAGTACAAGTTCACCCAGCTGACCGCCAGCCGCAACTACGGCGATGTCAAGGTTGGCCAGTCTTCCAGCCACACCTTCCTGTTGGGTCTGCGCTATCAGTTGTTCCAGCCGCCGGCGGCTCCGGCTCCGGCACCTGCTCCGGCGCCGATGGCTGCTCCGGCTCCGGCTCCTGCCAAGACCTACCTGGTGTTCTTCGACTGGGATAAGGCCAACCTTACCCCGCGCGCGACCCAGATCATCTCGCAGGCTGCGTCTGACTCCCACACCCAGAACGTCACGACCCTTGAAGTTAACGGCTATACCGACACCTCCGGTACGGCTGATTATAACATGGGCCTGTCTGAGCGTCGTGCGAAGGCGGTTGCCGCTCAGCTCGTGGCAGACGGCGTTCCGGCTTCCGAGATCGAGATGCACGGCTATGGTGAAACCCACCTTCTGGTTCCGACCGGCCCGGGTGTGCGCGAGCCGCAGAACCGTCGCGTGGAAATCATCTTCCACTAATCTTCGCTTTCGCGATGAAATCGCCCCGGCAGGAAACTGCCGGGGTTTTTTTGTTCGGCGCTCCAGACGTGGCATTTTAGCTACAGCAAATACCCGCCTTGCACGGCCCCCTTCGCAACGGGTCAGTTTACCGCCACATAGGCTTTGCGTTGCCTACCCAACCAAACGCGCGCCTCGCCAAAAGGGAGATACATGATGCAGTTTCGAGCCGCTTTATTCGCCGCAACCATTCTGGCTGTGCCATTGGCGCTGGCTGGCCGCGCTGCCGCCCAACCTGTCTCTGGCCCGTATGTAAGCCTCGGCGGTGGGTTGGATTTGAAAAGCGCCGTCACGCAGAAAAACATAAATATCGGCGACAGGAACTACCCTGGAGACCTGAAGGCCGTATTCAAAAACGGCTACGATTTAAACGCTGCCATCGGCTACGGCTTCAACAATGGATGGCGTGTGGAACTTGAGGGCGACTATATCCGCAATGCTGCGGATAAGGTGAGAGTAAGCGGCTTCAGCTTCCCCGCCAGCGGGCACGAAACCCAATATGGCGGCTTTTTGAACGGCATTTATGATTTCGATATCGGCCTGCCCTGGCTTTACCCCTATGTTGGTGCGGGCGTTGGCTGGCAGGAAGCCAAGTATAACAATTTTAGTACCACGGGGCTGACAATCAATGAGGCCCGCGGCTCCTTCGCCTATCAGGGCATTGTCGGCCTGTCTTTCCCCATCGCGCCTGTGCGGGGGCTCTCCGCCACGGTTGAGTACCGCTTCATCGGCCTCACGGCCGACCGTCGCTATCATTACACAGGGGCGTTCGTGCCCGTCAGCATCCGGCAGCAGGGCGAATATAACAACCAGATCAATATCGGGTTGCGCTACGAATTTGCCCCCCCGGCCCCGCCTGCACCGGCACCCACCCCGGTTGCCGCGCCGATGGCTGCTCCGGCTCCGGCTCCTGCCAAGACCTATCTGGTGTTCTTCGATTGGGATAAGTCCAACCTTACCCCGCGCGCGACCCAGATTATCGCGCAGGCTGCGTCTGACTCCCATACCCAGAACGTCACCACCCTTGAAGTTAACGGCTATACCGACACCTCCGGTACGGCTGATTACAACATGGGCCTGTCTGAGCGTCGTGCGAAGGCGGTTGCCGCCCAGCTCGTGGCAGACGGCGTTCCGGCTTCCGAGATCGAGATGCACGGCTATGGTGAAACCCACCTTCTGGTTCCGACCGGCCCGGGCGTGCGCGAGCCGCAGAACCGCCGCGTGGAAATCATTTTCCACTGAGCCGTTCAGGCTGAAACAAAAACCCCGGCACAAAAATGCCGGGGTTTTTTATGCTCAGGAAATCGTCACCGCATAATCACCCAAAGGCAGTTTCTGTTTAATCACGCCGTTTTCGAACAGAAAATCCCTGTAGGTTTCGTAGCGCTTCACATTCAACGCCGCCGGATCGGTATCGAAATAAGACGGCAGCGCGTGCCAGGAGGCGATGTCCAGCCTGTCGTTCAGGCTTGGATTATCCTTCAGGAACTTCGCCAGCATTCCGTCCGGGTCGGCCTTCAACGCCGCCACACCTTCCTGCAACGCGCCAAGGAAAGCGGGCAAAGCCGGGTTCTTCAAACCGTCTACGTTTGAAAGCAACAGCAGCTCGTCGGATGCCGGCACGCCGTAATCCTCTGGCAGGAAGATCACCGGGTCCAACCCAGCCTCTGCGAGCTGGATATCCTCATAGGTCCGGTAGGTGCCAATCACGGCATCCACCTCATTCGAGCGCAGCGAGGAAACCAGCTCGAAATTCACGTTCACGAGCTGAATATCCTGCAAGCTCATGCCGACATGTTTCAGCATCGCGCCGATAATCACCGGCTCCACCCCCGCCACTGAATAGCCCACCTTGCGGCCTTTCAGGTCCTGCAATTTGGTAATGCCGCTGCGTTTCAGCGCGGTGAGGGTGTTGAGCGGCTTGTCGATGAGCGTGCCGGTGCGGCGCACGGGCAGGCCCTGGTCCACCAGCAGATAAAGCTGGGTCTGGTAGGTGAGTGCGGCATCCGCCTTGCCTGCCGCAACCAGCTTGGGCGGCAAATCAGGGTCGGTGGGGGCAATCAGCTTCACATTCAGCCCGGCTTTTTCATAAGCGCCGCAATATTTGGCGGCAAACAGCGGGGCGTGGTCCGGGTTCACGAACCAGTCCAGAATTAACGTGAAAGGCAGCGGTGCCGCGGCACGCGAAATGGCGGGGGCGGCAAGCGCACCCGTGGCGGCAGATAAAAACAGACGGCGATTGAGTGCCATTGGCGCTCTCCCTTCGCTGGCATGACCCAGACAGGTTCAACGGGTATAATCTCAGTCCGCACAATGCAGACACCCCGGCGGCGTCAATTTCCCGGTTTTTTGGCTGGCGTCAATGCCCGCCCAGAAGCTCTTTTTTCAGGTTTACCGCACTCACATGCGGGCCGATGAAAACCGCCAGCACAAGCTGCGCCAGTTGCGGGTTGCCGACATGCCCTACGAGCTGCCCGTTTTCATAGGCATTCATGCCTTGATGCGCGAAAATGAACTGAATCTCCTCGCCGGCGGAAATCGGTTTCAAAGTCGCCAAAAACTCCTGGAGTTCCGCACTACTCAAATTGCAGGGGGCCATGCAATTGGCGATGAGTCCTTTTTTCCAGGAAGATCGCTCCTGGGTAAGCCCCACATTATGCAAAAAATGCAGCGACAGGATCTTTGGTTCCGGAGATTTAAGAATACTGCTCGCATCATTCATCGGCTGCGGCAGATACAAACCCGCCACATAGATATGCACACGCATGAATGAATATGTTCGTAGCCCGATGCCGTTCAGCGTCAGGGTTTGTGCGCCCAGTGTTTGCGCGTCAGGCATGGTAACACCTGCAAGCTGCGCTGCCTGCGCGCGTGGTGTTGCCAGTATGCTCAAGGCCAGAAAGCTGGTGCCGAGGAAGCGTAGGTTCAGGCTCATCATTAACTTATTATAGGGGCTTGGGCGGAACACAGGGCAGGTTAGCTGCTCACATAAACATATAATAATCTGACGTTTTTGTGGTGGTTTTAAGCCCACCCCACCAATATCGCCAGCGCCACGGCCAGCCCCACGTCCCGGTTGAGCTTGAACAAGGCAAGGCAGCGCGCCGGGTTGTCGATATCCAGCCGGATAATCTGCCACACCATAAGCGCTGCTGGCAGCAGCATCATCCAATAGCCCCAGCGATGCAGGGAAAACGCGCTCATGGCCACCAGCAGCAACAGAAAGGCAAGCCCGTAGCAAATGCACAAAGCCTCCCGCGTGCGGCTTCCAAACAGCCGGGCGGTGGATTTCACGCCGATCATCGCGTCGTCCTCGCGGTCCTGATGGGCGTAGATCGTGTCGTATCCAACGATCCAGAAAAACGCGCCCAGATAAAGCGGAATCACCGGCCAGGTGAGGTGCCCATGCGCGGCGGCATAACCCAGCAACGCGCCCCAGCCGAAGGTAAGCCCCAGCACCGCTTGCGGCCACCAGGTTACGCGCTTGGCGGCGGGGTACAGAGCCACCAGCACCAGCGAGGCAACGCCCAGCAGCCTGGCGGTGTTGTTCAGCAGCAGCAGAATCACCAGCCCGATGGCGCAGAGACTGGCCAGGAACACGAAGGCCTGGAACCGGGTAAGCGTGCCCGCCGCCAGCGGGCGGCCGCGCGTGCGCTCCACCTGCGCGTCCATCTTCTGGTCCCATAAATCATTCACCACGCATCCCGCCCCGCGCATCACCACCGCACCGATGGCGAAAAGCAGCGTAAAGCCCAGCCCGTTCCAGAAGCCCCGCGCGGTAAGGCAGATGGCCCACAGCCCCGGCAGAAACAGCAGCCAGGCGCCGATCGGTCGGTCCAGCCGGGCGAGGAAAACATAGGGGTGGTATTGTGCGGGCAGCTTCGCCACCCAGCCGCCGCGTCTGATATCGGTAAATCCGCTCATGGGTGCTATTCAACCCGGCATGGCTGACACGTCAATTCGTCTCTACATCCCTAATCTGCCCGCGCCGGGCCAGGCATTTTCATTGCCTGACGGCCAGGCCCATTACCTTGCCAATGTGATGCGCCTGGGGGAAGGCGACACCATACGGGTTTTTAATGGTGAAGCCGGGGAGTGGCGCGCCGGGGTCACCAAAATTTCACGCAAAATGGCGGCGCTGGAAATGCTGGCGCAAACCCGCTTGCCCGCAGCAGAGCCCGATGCCTGGCTCTGCTTTGCCTTGCTGAAGCGCCAGAAAACCGACATGGTGGTGGAAAAAGCGACGGAGCTGGGCGTTTCCGTCATCCAGCCCATCATCACCGCCCGCACCAATGCCGACCATGTGAATCTTGAGCGTTTGCGCGCCATCGCCATTGAAGCGGCGGAGCAATGCGAGCGCCTGCA
>JAGWIL010000463.1 GCA_028866335.1 Rhodospirillales bacterium | reverse complement strand
CCTCATAGGTCGCCGCCAGCCGCGCCTGCACGCTGGCCAGCGCCAGCCGGTAGGGCTCACCCGTCCGGTGCTCAGACTTATCTGGCGATGCCGCCGCCAGCTTCAGCAGCTCCGGCGTCACCTTCACCAAAATCGACGCGAAGGGCAGTTCCTTGCGCAGCGCCCGCGCCTCGGCGATGTAATGGCTCAGCGCTTTCTCCGCCTGGGTGGCCAGGGCGGCGCGCACCACCGTGGCATCCACAAACGGGTTGCCATCCCGGTCGCCGCCAATCCAGGTACCAATTTCCAGAAACGCCGGCAGCTCCGCCAGCCCTACCCCCGTTGCCTGCTCCAATGCGGCGTAAAGTTTCGGCACCTCGCCAAAAAACGTCGCGTCAAAAAAGGTCAGTGCGTTGCCAACCTCGTCCAGCACCGAGAGCTTGTTCTTGCGCAACACCCGCGTCTGCCACAGCGTCAGCACCTTGGCGCGCAGCTCCGCCTCAATCTCCGCGCGCTCCTCTTTTGTGTCGGCCAGCCGGTCCCGCCGGGTCAGCAGGGCGGCAATGGCGTCCAGGCAATCCAGAATGGAGCGGCGCTGCACCTCTGTCGGGTGCGCGGTGAGCACGGGCGCAATATAAGCGCTGCCAAAAAATGCCTTCAGCCGCGCTTCGTCAAACCCCTCTTCCCGTGCCCGCATCAGCCCGCCGGCCAGTGAATCCTCACGCGGGGCGGACCCCGCCACCAGATGCGCCCGCCAGCGGCGGGTGTGGTGGTGGTCTTCGGCAATGTTGGCCAGGGCCGAGAAATACCCAAAGGCACGGGTGATGCTGTTCACCTGGTCATCAGACAGCCCGGCCAAAATCGCCTCCAGCTCTTGCTGGGCGGCTTTGTCCTGCTCGCGGTGGAAGCGCACCCCAAGCTGGCGGATGGTCTCGATCAGCCCGAAATTCGCCGGGCCATCCAAAGCGCGGATCGTATCCCCCAGAATCCGCCCCAACAGGCGGATATCTTCACGTAAAGCATCATCAAGCGTTTCAGGGCGGGGCGTTTGCACTTCAGACGTATCCATGCCTGTATCAAACGCCCTTCGCGTCCGCGCGCAAGTCTTTTTGCAACGCAACAAACGCTCACCCCCGCTGTTGCCCTCAGGTGGCGCGGTTCTCCACCAGATCCGCCACCACGCCGGGGTCCGCCAAAGTGGAGGTATCGCCCAAACTATCCGTCTCGTTGGCGGCAATCTTGCGTAAAATCCGGCGCATGATCTTGCCCGAGCGGGTTTTCGGCAGCCCCGGCGCCCATTGAATCACGTCCGGGGCCGCAATCGGGCCAATCTCCTTACGCACCCAGGCCACCAGCGCCTTGCGCAGCGCCTCGCTGGGTTCAGCATCCGCCACCAGCGTCACATAAGCATAGATGCCCTGGCCTTTAATGTCGTGCGGAAAGCCCACCACCGCCGCCTCGGCCACCGCCTCATGCGCCACCAGCGCGGATTCAACCTCCGCCGTGCCCATGCG
>JAGWIL010000462.1 GCA_028866335.1 Rhodospirillales bacterium | reverse complement strand
TCGCAGTACAACCCGACCCACGGCCTCGCCAAGGAACTGCTGTGGGGCTTCCGCGATCATCTCTTGCTCGCCGGCCATCGGCATATCGACCACTACCAGTTGATCGCCAATCCCGGCGAGGATTTCCCCTCACACCTGGCGCGCGTGTCCGGTTACAAGGTCGCTGACGACTATGCCGACGAACACCATTTCCGCGAGAACCGCTTTGCGCCGGCCGTTGCCTTCGTCGTCCAACCCAATCACCCCGTCCCGGTCGAACGGCTGAAGCCCTATTGGGACCTCGAAGCCGCTGCCGACTTCGTGGCATTCCTGCGCAAGCGCAAGACCGCATGACCGACCGCGCCATCTATGCGATCGAGATTGCCGACGGCGCGGTGGCGGTGGGCTGGTGCCCCTGGCACGGCGGCAGCGAGCGGTTCTTGTTGGTCAACACGGTCGACGGCACCGCCGAGTGCTGCCGCTGCGGTCGGGCTGGTGACGTGATCGGCTGGGCGGCGTCGGATCAGGCGCGGTATGCGCTGGTCAAGGCTGCGTCGAGGCAGCTTCGCGGGCTGGAGTCTCCCAACAAGCCATTGGGATGACTTCCAAGTAGCCGCCACCGACCTTGATGCGGAACAGCTCCCACAGTCCTGGGTGCATTCCGCGCTCACCTTGCTCCCACCGCTGCCAGCCGCTCAGGGTTGTGTAGACCAGCGCCGCAGCTTGAGTCTGCGTCAGACCTGCCGCCTCGCGGGCGGCGCGGATGGACTCTGGTGGCGGATTGGCAGCGGGACCGCTTGCGCGGCCCCTGTTAGGGTGGTTGGGCATTTCAGATGCCGGATTCGCGGACCTCGCGGGCCTCGACGGCCAGCTTGGTGTCGAAGTCGCGCTGGAGTCGCTCCATCGTGGCCTGCTCGAATTCGGCGTATTCATCGCCACCGCAAGCGAACTCGGGGTTTTCCTCGGCGAACACTTCCAGCGCATCGCGCAGCGCCTGGTTCAGGTGGTCGAGTTGATCGTGGTCGTAACCGCTGGTGTTTTGCATGGTGAACATTTCAGTCTCCAGCCCCTGATCCCGAGGCGCGGTGGTCAGCAACGCGCTGTCCATGGATCACACTATATAGCCAATGGCTGTATTCGTCAAGCGTTATTTGCAGCCGCGTCGCAACTGGCGTCGCAATCTTTGGCGCAGGGCGCGCGCAGCTTGAAATCGACCCTCCCTTACAAGGAGGATGTCGGCGGTTCGAACCCGTCAGCGCCCACCAAAATCAAAGGCTTGCGACTTCGGTCGCAGGCCTTTTTCGCTCATTTCCACGCTCAACGCTGGATTTCCACGGGTGCCGCGTCACAACGGCGTCACAAGCGATCACGCGGCGCTCTCCTGTTCGTGACCGTAGGGCCGCGCGTTGCCGGCATACTGCGCCAGGTGGCCCGGAGCCAGGTGGGCATAGCGCTGGACCATGCTATAGCTGTGCCAGCCACCCAAGGCCTGCAGCACCTCCAGAGGCGTCCCCG
>JAGWIL010000461.1 GCA_028866335.1 Rhodospirillales bacterium | reverse complement strand
GCTAGGTTTGATTGGAAAAAGATTTTCACCAGAAAGCATGCTGTTCACCACTTTTCTCATGGTCATCCTATTACACCTACAGTAATTATTAAGCGAAAGCATATCGATAACGAGCCGCATTACACTGTTAGAGTAAAGATGCCTAAATTGGATCACAAAGGTAGACCTACTGGCAGACATATCTACAATAGAAGTTTTGTAACCAAAAAGCCTTCTTCAATGCTACATAAGATGCTTACAGATGCTATTCATTCCCAACGCACTGGCAAGCAACATAGAGAGCGTAGAGTTGTGTCTAATGAACTTTAATCACAAGTTTACCTTAGCTAAAATCGGTCACCCTAACCATCTAGATAAGCTAGTAAATGATTCAGACAAAACTGTAAGAATGTTGGCAAATAACTATTTAGAAGCATTGAAAAGGAGACGAAAATAAATGGAAAAGATGAGACCTTTTCATGGAGGAATTAAATCAAAAAATATAAAGAAAGCACACAAGCCTTTAATTTGGGAAAATATGTTAGGTACAGTTTATGCCAGAAATCCCCACACTCATGAAGTAAAATATTTCGATTACGATTATGAGGGAGCACATAAACATGCTGACACAAAGAATTGTGACGATCTAAGAATTTCAAAATGCCCTTATCAACCAACAGTTGGCTATCCCAGACCTGGCAAGTATGCTTTGTGGGGTATACCTAAAACTAAAGTAGAAGGATTCGTTATGTCTAATTGGGAACAAAAGATTGCAACCTTAGTTGTATCAACAAATAGAACGCGTGTTACTGCAAAGAAGCTTACGTATAAAGCTAGAAAAAATTTAAAGCCAGAAGATTTTGTATTTCCAAAGTCAAGAGAATATCCGGTTCAAGACATTGCACATGCTAGAGATGCCTTATCTAGAGCTTCAGCTAATGCTCATGGTGCAAAGAAACTAAAAATTTTTAGAGAAGTTGCTAGACGCTACCCTCAATTGAAAAAGGCTGGCTCTGCTCTTATGGATTTCTTGAATCGTGGTAAGAAGGTACATGCTGACATGCAGTCTTCAACCTCTACTCAAAATTGTATGATGTCTCCTAAAGATTATATGGAAGCCTGTAAAATGGCTTGTAAAGGTGATGCTGAATGCTGCAACAAGCTAGCCAATCATCACTGGAGTTGTGTTGATCACCATGAATCTTGCTGCAATGCTCTAATGAAAAGAGGTCATGATGAAATGGCTGAACATCACCATGATCTTTATAACAAGCATATAGATATGGCAAACAAATATATGATGATGGTTACACCTGCAAAACCTGCAATCGTAAATAGATAATTGGTAAATAGAAATTGATGCTAGAAGGATAATAAGATGCCATTTCCAAGTGAAGGTTACAAAGTTGGATGGGATAATGACAAACTTAAAAATGTCTCAATAGCACTATTTCCTGATTGGAGAACAAAAAAAGAGTTGTTGGCCTACATGAGAGAAGTAGGTCTAACGGGTTG
>JAGWIL010000460.1 GCA_028866335.1 Rhodospirillales bacterium | reverse complement strand
GCCGCAGCCACCGGCATTTACGACATTCGTGGCGGCGGCACCAAGCGCAAGCTGCCGCATTTTGACGATCTGTTATTCATCGGCGCATCTGTTTCCCGCTATCCGCTGGAAGGCTATCGCGAAAAATGCGGCACAGATGTCGTGCTCGGTACGCGTTTCGCCAAAAAGCCGATTCATCTGAAAACTCCGGTGACGATTGCAGGCATGTCCTTCGGCGCGCTTTCCGGCAACGCCAAGGAGGCTCTCGGGCGCGGTGCCTCGGCTGTCGGCACTTCTACCACCACGGGCGATGGCGGCATGACGCCTGAGGAGCGCGGGCATTCCCAAACGCTGGTGTATCAATATCTCCCGTCTCGTTATGGTATGAACCTCACTGACCTTCGCAAGGCCGATGCCATAGAGGTCGTGGTGGGGCAGGGTGCCAAGCCCGGCGGCGGCGGCATGTTGCTGGGGCAAAAAATCTCGCCGCGCGTGGCACAGATGCGTAACCTACCAGAAGGCATCGACCAGCGCTCCGCCTGCCGGCACCCGGATTGGACTGGCCCTGACGATCTTGAAATCAAAATCCTGGAACTGCGCGAACTCACCAATTGGGAAAAGCCGATCTACGTGAAGGTCGGTGCCTCCCGCCCGTATTACGATATCGCCCTGGCGATAAAAGCCGGTGCTGATGTTGTGGTGCTGGATGGTATGCAAGGCGGCACCGCCGCCACGCAGGAAGTGTTCATCGAGCAAGTTGGCATCCCCATCCTCGCGGCCATCCGCCCCGCCGTGCAGGCACTGCAAGATTTAGGGATGCATCGCAAAGTTCAGCTTATCGTCTCCGGCGGTATCCGCACGGGTGCGGATGTCGCCAAGGCCATCGCCCTGGGCGCGGATGCGGTTGCCATCGGCACCGCGGCCCTTATCGCCCTGGGCGATAATTCGCCTGAGCTCGAAGATGAATACCGCAAGCTCGGCACTACCGCTGGCGCGTATGATGATTGGCACGAGGGCCGCGACCCTGCGGGCATCACCACCCAGGACCCGGCTTTGGCCGCACGGCTGGACCCGGTGAAGGCTGGCCGCCGTCTGGCGAACTACCTCTCGGTGCTCACGCTGGAAGCGCAGACCATCGCGCGCGCCTGTGGCAAGAGCCATCTGCATAATCTGGAACCAGAGGATCTGGTGGCGCTAACACTGGAAGCCTCCGCCATGGCGCAAATTCCGCTGGCGGGCACAAATTGGATACCTGGCAAGAACTTCTAACAAGGAAGCGAACGACAACAATGGCAATTAAGCTAGCCGAAAAGGCAAAAGAACTCGGACTGAAATATTTTCTGATTTCCTATACGGACCTTTTCGGCAGCCAGCGTGCCAAACTGGTCCCGGCCTCAGCCATTACGGAAATGCAGAAAAATGGCGCCGGTTTCGCGGGCTTCGCGACATGGCTGGATATGTCTCCCGCGGACTCAGACATGTTCGCACTGCCAGACCCTGCAACCCTCACCCCCTTGCCGTGGAAGAAAGAGGT
>JAGWIL010000459.1 GCA_028866335.1 Rhodospirillales bacterium | reverse complement strand
CGCCCGGATTACATCACCAACTACCTGAACAAGCTGGCGAATTACGAGTACGCTGCAGCCCAGCTCTGATCTGAACTGTTAAAAGAAACCCCCGGCGCTCAGGCTCCGGGGGTTTTTTATAGCTCCTTGACGAAATAACGGACTTTTTTATCGCCATCTGGCAGATCCGCACTGCCCGCCTGCACAAAGCCAAGGCGCGCATGAAACGCATCCGAGGCCGGGTTTGGCGGATGTTCGTTCACCTCGCACACCACCAGAATATGACCGGCTGCGCGCGCCTGCTGAAACAACGCCTCATACAGCGCAGCGCCATGCCCGCGCCCGCGCGCGGCTGCATCCGTCACCACGCGGTCGATATAGATGAATTTTGAAAAGCGGCTTCGAAACCAGAGAAAGTTTGGCGAATCGTAATCGGCGTTCTGGTCGAAGGCGATGAGAAATGCATCCGTCCCATTAATCGCGGCGGCAAAAAAAGATCGTTCCAGCAAAAGCCTGAAACGATCTTCATCGGCGTAAGAAAGCTCTTGCGCGTGCGCGTTGTTTAGGTTGCGTAGAGCTTCAAATTCAGGCGTGTCTGCGGATAGGCTGGTGAGCATCTGGTTTGAATCGCACGCGTGACTTAGCCTGGCAAGACAGCCTGGGTAGCGTTAGCAATCCAGCGTGGCCTGACGCTCCCAGTCTGAGAGATGGGCCGAGAATGCATTCCATTCGCCATGCTTTAATTTAGTGTAGGAATTTACAAAGGATTCACCAAGAGAAGCTTTCAAGGTCGCAGAGGCTTCCAGAGCCCTCAACGCATCCAGCAGGTTCAGCGGCAGACGCTTGGCGTCTTTTACCGTATGGCCATCCGTGTACATGTTGATGTCCAGCCGCTTGCCGGGATTGGTTTTGTGGGCAATGCCATCCAGCCCCGCAGCGAGGATAGCCGCCTGCAGCAGATACGGGTTAACCGCGCCATCTGCCAGCCGCATTTCAAACCGCCCCGCCTCAGGAATGCGGATCATATGCGTGCGATTATTGCCGGAATAGGTAACGGTGTTGGGCGCCCAGGTGGCACCGGAAATGGTGCGTGGGGCATTGATGCGCTTATAGCTGTTCACCGTGGGGTTGGTGAGCGCGGCCAGCGCATCAGCATGTTGGATGACGCCGCCGATGAAATGATAGCCAAGCTTGGAGACGCCAAGCTCGCCCTTATCATCCTCGAACAGGTTTTTATCGCCCTTCCAGAGCGAGACATGGCTGTGGCAGCCAGAGCCAGTGAGGCCCAGGAAGGGTTTGGGCATGAAGGTGGCGCGCAGGCCATGCTTCTCGGCGATGGATTTGGCCATGAATTTGAAAAACACGTGGCGGTCTGCGGTGAGAAGTGCGTCGCCGTAATGCCAGTTCATTTCAAACTGGCCGTTCGCGTCTTCATGGTCGTTTTGGTAAGCGCCCCAGCCGAGTTCCAGCATGGCATCGCAAATTTCAGTGATGACATCGTAGCGGCGCAGTAAGGCCCCGGCATCGTAGCAGG
>JAGWIL010000458.1 GCA_028866335.1 Rhodospirillales bacterium | reverse complement strand
CGGCGGCAGAAATCCTGCGCGATGGCGCGGGCCCAGATGAAATCCAGGCTGCACGCCAGCACCTGTGCAACCAGGGCGATGGCGGCACCATACCAGGGGCCGAAAGCATAACCAGCGGCGAAGGCGGGGATCTGCCGTGGCAAACCAATAGCGATGAGCAGCGTGGAAAGTGCTAAAAACACTGTCTGCCCGCGCAACCCGCCCTCGGCCAATACGCTGGTGAGGGTGGTTTGCGCGGCACCATGGCCCAGCAGCGGCAGGGCCGCGGCAACAGCGATCAACCCGCCCGCCATGATGGCCGGTTTCAGCGCCTTGGCGGCCCCGCGCGGGGCGGTGATGGCGGCGGCTACGCCCTCGTTATTCATCGCGGCCATCTACTTGCGGCACTTTCCAGCGGCGCTGTAGCCAGGCGACGCCGGCAAGGTCCACGATGCCCACTTTCAGCCGTTGCCAATTATTATAATGCGAGGCGCCATGGGCGCGGGCATGGTGGCGCACCGGCACAGAGACCACCTGGCCACCAGCGCGGATGAACAAGGCAGGCAGGAAGCGGTGGATATGGTCGAAATGCGGCAGCGCCAGAAATGCCTGGCGGCGGAACATTTTGGCACCGCAGCCCGTATCCGGCGTGGCATCCTTCAACGCCCAGGCGCGCACCCGGTTGGCCAAGCGCGAGCCATAGCGTTTGGCGTTGCTATCCTGCCGGTTAACGCGGTGCCCGGCGATGAGCACGGGGCGCGGGCCTTTGGCTTCTGCCGCCTGCATGGCTGCCAGCATGGCGGGAATATCCGCGGGGTCGTTCTGGCCGTCACCATCCAGAGTGGCGATGTAGGTGCCGAGGGCGGATTTAACCCCGGTGATGACCGCACCGCTCTGCCCGCAGCTTTGCTTGTGGCGCACGCGCACCAGGGTAGGCAGTGTCTGGGCGATTTCCGCGAGAATCTGCGGCGTGGCATCCGAGCTGCCATCGTCGACATAGACAATTTCATGCTCGATGCCCGCGAGTGCTGTGCTGATCGCGGAGATCAACGGCTTTAGATTCGGGGCCTCGTTATGCACAGGCACGACCACGGAGATGAGCGGCGTGCCGGGGGCGGGGTCAAGCTGAGAGAGGAAGCGGGGTTCGATGTTCATGGTTAACATTCAGCGATAGCATTAAGGCACATCTGTGGTCCGATTCCGCCATTGGCCGGGCAGTTTGCCTCTGTTCGGTAACGGATTTGCCTCCTTAACGTACAAATTCGTCCCCGTCATCAATCATTTATCCGTCTTGTTCGCGGGAGAAGGCGGAAAAACCGCGCTTGTGCGCCGGGGAAGGCTGGCGCGGCTTGGCTTGTTTAAACCGCATCGCTATAAGCCCGCCTGACGACAGGCGGGTAACAGGACTCGCCTGACGGAATTAAGGATCTGACGGCATGTTGATATCGTTGCCACCGGATTACCGGCCATCGGACGACGAAGAGTTTATGAACCCGATGCAGACCGAGTATTTCCGCCAGAAACTACTGCGCTGGCGGGGG
>JAGWIL010000457.1 GCA_028866335.1 Rhodospirillales bacterium | reverse complement strand
CCTCGCGCCCATACCGGGCGATGAGCTCTGCCGGGGTGCCTTTATCCGCCACGCGGCCTTGCTTCATCATCACCACCTCGTCGCATAGCCGCTCCACCTCCGCCATGTTGTGCGAGGCAAGCAAAATGGCCGCATTTGTTTCGCGCCGATAATCCTCAAGTGCTGTGCGCACATAATCACCCGTATCGGGGTCCAGGCTGGCAGTCGGCTCGTCCAGCAATAAAAGCTCAGGCTGGTTAAGGAAGGATTTCGCCAGCGCCACGCGGGTTTTTTGCCCGGCTGAAAGTTCGCCCGCCGGGCGGTTCAGCAATGCGGTCAGTTTGAACTGCTCGGCAAGCTGGCCAATGCGCGCCTTCAGCTTCGGCACGTTGTAGAGATGCCCATACACTTCCAAATTCTCCCGCACGGTGAGCCGGGCGGGCAGCGAGATGTAAGGTGAGGAAAAATTCATCCTGGCCAGGGCGGCGAAGCGGTGTTTGGCCATGTCGTGCCCCAGCACGGTAATCCGGCCTGAGGTGGGTACGAGCAATCCCAGCAGCATGGAGATGGTGGTGGTTTTGCCAGCGCCATTGCCGCCCAGCAGGCCCAGAATCCGCCCGCGCGCTAGCGAGAAAGAGAGATCATCCACCGCCAGCGTCTCCGGGTAACGCTTGGTCAGGTTTTCCACGCGGATGGCTTGCATGCTTCCCCGGATAAGCGGGGCCAGCGCGCCTGCCAAGCCATGGCGGGCTGGCACCTGACTGGCACTGGGCGCGTATCGGGTTTATGCCGGGGCGCATGGATGCACTGGCGCTTTATTTCCACTGGCCCTTCTGCTTGGCCAAATGCCCGTATTGCGACTTTAACTCCCATGTGCGCGAGACATTACCCCAGGCGGAAATGCTCTCCGCGCTGAAAACGGAGCTGGCGTTTGAAGCCGCAAGGCTGGGCAAGCGGCGGGTGGGGTCAATCTTTTTCGGCGGCGGCACGCCGAGCCTGATGAACCCGGAGAGTGTCGCGGAGTTGATCGCGGAATCCGCACGGCTGTTCGAGATTGCGCCAGAGGCCGAGATCACGCTGGAAGCCAACCCCACCAGTGTCGAGGCCGCGAAATTTTCCGCCTACCGCGCGGCGGGGGTAAACCGGGTTTCCATCGGTGTGCAGAGTTTCGATGAACAGGCATTGCGGTTTCTGGGCCGCCAGCATAGCGCGGAGCAGGCCATCGCCGCGGTTCAATTAGGCGCGTCTATCTTTCCGCGCGTATCGTTCGATTTGATTTATGCATTGCCGGGGCAAACCCAGGCCGCCTGGCGAGAGGAGCTGCGCCGGGCGCTGGATCTGGCGGCGGACCATCTCTCGCTCTACCAGCTTACCATTGAGGACGGCACGAAGTTTGCCACCCTGCACGCGCGCGGTGAATTCACCCTGCCGGATGCGGACGAGGCCGAGGCACTCTACGACATCACGGCGGAGGAGGCGGCGCATTACGGGCTGCAACGCTATGAGGTTTCCAACTACGCCAAGCCGGGCGGGGAAAGCCGGCA
>JAGWIL010000456.1 GCA_028866335.1 Rhodospirillales bacterium | reverse complement strand
CGCTTAGGAGACATCATGGCATTAATTCCTTAGCGCTGCGGGGCCTGTTCGGCCGCGCGCTTATCCTGCGCGAGCGGGTCCTGAACCAGGATCTCACCCTTGAAGATCCAAACCTTGACGCCGCAGGTGCCGTAGGTGGTTTTGGCGGTAGAGGTGCCGTAATCGAGGTCGGCGCGCAGCGTATGCAGCGGCACACGGCCTTCGCGGTACCATTCAACGCGGGCGATCTCAGCCCCGCCCAAACGACCTGAGCAGGTGATCTTAATGCCCTGGGCGCCAAGGCGCATGGCGGATTGCACGGCGCGCTTCATGGCGCGGCGGAAAGCCACGCGGCGCTCCAGCTGCTGGGCGATATTCTCGGCGACCAGCGTTGCATCGATCTCCGGCTTGCGGATTTCCATGATGTTCAGGGACACATCGGTCTTGGCCATGACGGACAGTTCCTTGCGGAGACCGTCGATGTCCTGCCCCTTCTTGCCGATAACCACACCAGGGCGGGCGGCGTAGATGGTCACGCGCGGCTTTTTGGCCGGGCGCTCGATAACCACCTTGGAGACGCCAGCCTGGCTCAACTTACCGCGCAGATGATTGCGCAGCTTGATGTCGTCATGCAGCAGCTTTGCGTAGTCTTTGTCGGCGTACCAGCGGCTGTCCCATGTGCGGGTGATGCCGAGGCGCAGGCCGATCGGATTAATCTTGTGACCCATGTTACGCGGCCTCCCCAGCAGAGTTCTCAGCGGGCTTGGCGGCCTTCTTGCCGAAACCCGGACGCGCGTCCCGGCCTGACTTCTCAGCCGCGTCACGCTCCTCAACAACGATCTTCAAATGGCTGAACCACTTCTCAACCATTGCCGAACGGCCACGGCCGCGAGCATGGAAGCGGCGCATCACGATGCCACGGCCAACCTCGGCGGTGGAGACGAACAGCTTGTCTACATCCAGCTGATGGTTGTTCTCAGCATTGGCGATGGCGCTCTCCAGCAGCTTCTTCACCGCTTTGGCAATGCGGCGCTTGGAGAAGGTTAGATCCGACAGGGCGCGCTGCGCCGACATGTTGCGGATGGACGCCGCGACAAGATTCAGCTTGCGCGGGCTGACCCGAATATTGCGGGCGATCGCTTCAGCCTGGTGGTCGGCCAGCGTGCGTGCGGTTTTTGGCTTGCTCATGATTAGCCCCGCTTCGCTTTCTTGTCCGCCGAGTGCCCTGGGAAGGTGCGCGTGGGCGAGAATTCACCGAATTTATGGCCGACCATGTTCTCGTTCACCTGCACGGGAAGAAACTTCTTCCCGTTATAGACGCCGAAGGTGAGGCCGATAAACTGCGGCAGAATGGTGGAACGGCGCGACCAGATCTTGATGATCTCGTTGCGGCCCGAAGCGCGGGACGCCTCGGCCTTGCCAAGGAGGTATCCGTCGACAAACGGACCTTTCCAAACAGAACGTGACATCTTTTAGCCCTTCCCGCCCTTCGCCCGGCGGATGATGAGGTTGTCGGTACGCTTGTTGGAGCGCGTCTTGTAGCC
>JAGWIL010000455.1 GCA_028866335.1 Rhodospirillales bacterium | reverse complement strand
CGTAAATCATCCCCAGCACGCCTATGGGCTGGGCGATGCGGGAGATGCGCAAGCCGTTCGGGCGCGTCCATTCCGCCAGGGTACGGGCAAGGGGGTCGGGCAAATCCGCCACCTCTTCCAGCCCGCGCGCCATGGCCTCAACCCGCGCCTGATTTAGCAGCAGCCGGTCCCCAAACGCCGGTGTGCCTTTAAAATGCGCCATGTCGCGTGCATTCGCGGCCAGGATTACCGGGGCGGCTTCGCGCAATGCGGCTGCGGCTTCGCGCAAGGCCGCATCCCGCGCGCCTGCTGGCAGCCTGGCCAATGTAGCGGCGGCGGCGCGGGCCTTCTGGCCCATCGCCTCCATGGTGGCGATAAAATTGGCAGGTTCGGCGTTCATACGCCATATGCTGCCTAGTCCTGGCGGGAAGATCAACAGCGCGGTACAGTATAGCCAGTATGCCTGACCTCTTCGATTCGCTGACGCCCGAGGTTGCAGCCCCGCCCGGCCCGGTGCTGCGCACGCCGCGCCTCACCCTGCGCCCTCTGTATGGGGGCGATGCCGCCTCGTTTCACCGGTTGATTAACGACTGGGATATTTGCCGCCGCGTGCCAGATGCGCCTTTTCCTTACCCGCAAGCCCAGGCGCAAAACTGGATCGAGGCCGCCGCGCGCGACCGCGAGGCGGGCCGCGCCGAGCAATTCGCGATTGAGGAAACCCTATCTGGTGCGCTGGCGGGCTGTGTGGGGCTGAAGCTTTCCAAGGACCATAAATCCGCCGAGCTTGGGTACTGGATAGGCCGGGCGCATTGGCGCCAGGGCTACGCGCTGGAGGCCGTGCGCCGTGCTGCCGAGTGGGCGTTTGCCAGCCTGCCGATCACGCAGCTTCACGCGGTGGTGGCAGCGGATAACGATGGCTCGTTGGCAGTGTTGCGGCATCTGGGTTTTGAACAAACCGGCAAGGGCCACCGCGTATTTTCCTGTCGCCCTGGGGAGAAGCTGCCGGTGAAGCATTTCAGCCTGGCGCGGGAGGCCGATGCCCCGAAAACCACCGGGCCAGCACGGGAAGCCGCGACGCTGCTGGTGGTGGCCGCAGCCCTTATCGACCAACAGGGCAGGGTGCTGCTGGCCCGCAGGCCGGAAGGCAAAAAGATGGCCGGCTTGTGGGAGTTTCCCGGTGGCAAGCTGGAACCCGGCGAAACGCCCGAGGCGGGGCTGGCGCGGGAGCTGCGCGAGGAGTTGGGGCTGGAAACCGACCCCAAGGACTTCGCACCGTTCGTTTTCGCCTCCCATGCGTATGAGAGTTTTCATTTGCTGATGCCGGTGTTTCTCTGCCGTCGTTGGAAGGGCGAGCCGCGCGGCCGAGAGGGGCAGAAGCTCGCCTGGGTGGCGCCGCAAGACCTGGCGGAGTACCCCATGCCTGCCGCCGACCGGCCCTTAATTCCCATGCTGCGAGATTTCCTATGAATCCTAGCGCCGCGATTCTCATTATTGGTAACGAGATACTCTCCGGCCGCACCCAGGATGTGAATGTGCAGTTCATCGC
>JAGWIL010000454.1 GCA_028866335.1 Rhodospirillales bacterium | reverse complement strand
GTCAGCATGTCCGGTTTCACGCCGCGCCTTAAAAGCTCCGGCAGAATCTCAGCGGCATTGCCCAGCAGCGCCACGGAAATGGCTTTTTTCTCGGCACCAGCACGGTGGATAATCTCCAGCGCCTCGTCGAGATCTTTCGCCTGCACATCTACGTAGCGCGTTTTCAGCCGCATCTCGATTCGGCTTTGCTGGCATTCGATGGCAAGGCAGCTCATCCCCGCCATGGTGGCGGCCAAAGGCTGCGCGCCGCCCATGCCGCCCAACCCGGCAGTAAGCACCCAGCGCCCGGCAACATCGCCGTTGTAATGGCGTCGTCCGGCCTCAACAAAGGTTTCGTAAGTGCCCTGCACGATACCCTGCGTGCCGATATAAATCCAGGAGCCAGCCGTCATCTGGCCGTACATCATCAGCCCCTTGCGATCTAGCTCGTTAAAATGCTCCCAATTCGCCCAGTTTGGCACGAGGTTGGAATTGGCGATGAGCACGCGCGGCGCATCCGCATGGGTGCGAAACACCCCCACCGGCTTGCCGGACTGCACAAGCAGGCTCTCATCGCCTTCCAATTTTTTCAGTGCATTTACAATCCGGTCGAAACTCTCCCAGTCCCGCGCGGCACGGCCTATGCCGCCGTACACCACCAGCTCCTCCGGGCGCTCGGCCACCATCGGGTCGAGATTATTCATCAGCATCCGCAAGGGGGCTTCAGTCTGCCAGGATTTGGCAGAGAGTTTGGTACCATGGTCAGCGCGGATCACGCGCGCATTATCAAGACGGGTCATGCGCAAAGGCCTTTCAAAATCGTCTCAAGAACAGGTTGGACAGGGGCGGGGTTTTTCAAAACATTCGGCCAATTGGCCATGTTCACTGGCAAGGGTTCTTCCATATACCCCCGGCAGCCAAGCTCCATCTGGATGGCGTGGATATTGCGCGCCGGTGCGCCGTAATGGCGGGTGATCCAGCCGCCTTTAAAGCGGCCATTCACCACATAAGAGAGGCCGCTTTGCGCGCATATTTCGCGCACGGCGTTTTGCAAGTCAGCGCCACAGCTTTTGCCACCATTGGTGCCGATATTGAATTGCGGCAATTCGCCTTCAAACAAGCGAGGCACATGGCTGCGGATGGAATGGCAATCATACAGCACCACGCGCCCATGCAGGGCATGAACACGCGCAATCTCCGCTTGCAACGCGTTGTGGTAGGGCAGAAAATAATGCTCGCGGCGGCGGGCAATTTCGGCATCGTCCGGCAGTGATGCTTTATAAAGCGGCTCGCCATCGAAGGTTTCAACCGGGCAAAGCCCCGTCGTTGCCTGGCCAGGATAGAGCGACGCGCCGGATGGATCACGGTTAAGGTCGATCACCGAGCGGGAAATATTCGCGGCGATGATCGTCGCATCCAGCGTCTCGGCAAAGCTGTAAAGTTCGGGCAGGTGCCAGTCCGCATCCTTACGCGCCAGCCAGTCTGAGACAAACGCGCCCGCGAACTCATTCGGGATTTCCACACCCGCGTGCGGGATGGACAGAATAAGCG
>JAGWIL010000453.1 GCA_028866335.1 Rhodospirillales bacterium | reverse complement strand
CAAAAAGCGGCCGCAGGTTTAGGGTTATTGGAAACTATTCTTGTGGATCTGAAATCAATTTTTGCCCTTTAGAGGTCATCTGTTGAGGTGGGGTGGATCAAGTTTTGGAGTGCATATAGTTGAAAAACAAGTTTGAATTTCGACTGGATAGACTTGATGCGTTCCGATCCGCTCTGTCTCGGGGGGTGAGAACGCCGCTGCAAAAAGGCAGGGTAATTCACGGTTGGGCTTTGCAGATGGGCGCTTGGCTGAGCAAGAAATATGCGCCGCGTCCAAGCGCCAGAGGGCCGGTTGCGTCGCAGCGCCATGGGCAGACCGGATCTGTTTTCCCGCTTTTGCATGGCGTGGTGCGGGGCAGGAAAGCGGTTATGCAAACCCCGGCTTACCTATGGCGCGCCGGTCACTTCAATGACAAAATTTACTATGCCCACTTGCCGCGCAAAGTAAGTACGAATTACGCAATGACTGCGTTTGTGAAGCGTGGGGCAGCAAATTCTTTTGAAGTTGGAACACTTAGAGGCCATCCCCGAGCAGTGAACGAGAAAAGGCTGAAGAGTTTCGCGCCCACACCGACGACAGCTAAATCGGCGAGATTAGGTTTCGTGAAGATGCCGACACAGGCACATGCGTCTGTGAGGAAAAGGGTAGACCAAACGGAAGAGAGCGAGGTGTTCTTGCCGTTGACCGCGGTGGAGGGCTCGGTCGCGGAAAGCCACACAAAACAGGGGGGGGTATTGATGTCCCGATCAGATGAACACCGCCTTGCACCCGGGGTTTCTGCTTCAGTTAGGGGCGGGGCTTTGGGGGCGGATTTTGACGATGTGTTGGAAGAATACTTCTTTCGTCACTCGCGGCTTGCGCCTTCAGGTGGAACAGCTTTCGATCCGCGGTTAAGTCCGCTTTGGGCAGGTTTAAAGCTACCCACTTAAGGCGGAGGGGCACTAAGAGACTTTATTAAGGCCTCCGCCTCATCAGCGGTGAGTGCCAGGGCGCGGCGGGCGGTTGCTTGAGAAAAGCCGCCGCGCGCCATTGCCGCCAGGGCTTTTTCGGCGGGGGTATCCCCAAACGGGCCGGCGCGGCGGCGGCGCAGATAAGCGCAGGCGGCGGCGAGTTCCCGCTGGGGGTCTTCCGGCAGGTCTGGGCAAGAGACCCCCTTGGCGGCCAGATGGGCGAGTGTGGCGCGGCGGGATTTGCCAGACCGGCTAAGGCGGTTCGCGCGTGAGGCCGCAAAGGCCTGATCGTCTAGTGCGCGGATTTCTTTCAGGCGCGCCAGAACACCCGGAATTTCGGCTTTGGCGCGGCGGATGCGGCGGGGCAGGTCGTCAGTGTCTTCGCTAGGTTCAGCGGCCTGTAGCTGCCCCCAACGATCTATCCTGCGCGCAAGAACCCGGGCCAGATTGGCCTCCGTGGTGGCGTAGCGGGCCACATGGGCCATCGCGGCCTCGTATAGGCTGGCCGCATTTGGCGGTTTTCCTGGCATAATGAGACTTTGCGCCGCTTTCAGCCTCTTGTCACGGGCGGGGAGTGGCTT
>JAGWIL010000067.1 GCA_028866335.1 Rhodospirillales bacterium | reverse complement strand
TCTGAGCTTTCGCTGGCGGGGATTTGGCCCGGCATGAAGCCTTTGTCTTTCCAGCGCTGGATCTGCGCCATCAGCGCGTTGGGCGGCCAGCGTTTGAAATCGATCCGTGCTGCTTCGAGAATCTGCTTGAGCAGGCGGAGCTGGTCGTCTGTGTCCAGAATCGAGAAGCTGCTGGTCAGGCCCACCCGTTCAGCAAAGCGGCGAAGCATCCGGGCGCAGAGCGCATGAAACGTGCCGAGCCACAGACCTTCCTGCGGCCCGCCCATGATTTTAGCCACACGCTCGCGCATTTCCCGCGAGGCTTTGTTGGTGAAGGTGACGGTGAGAATCTGGTTGGGAAAGGCTTTGCGGCTGAGGAGGATATGGGCGAAGCGGGTGGTGAGCACGCGGGTTTTGCCGGTGCCAGCCCCCGCCAGCACCAGCACGGGCCCGTCTGTTGCCTCAACGGCTTCGCGCTGGGCCGTGTTCAGCCCCTCCAGATAATCGCTCAAGCGGCGCTTGCCTCTGGTTTCACCCCCAGAATGCGGGCGATGGCGTAGGAGAGATCCGGGCGGTTCAGGGTATAGAAATGGAACTCGTCGATGCCATTGGCCTGGAGCAGCCGCACCTGCTCCGCCGTTACGGCGGCGGCCACCATGCGGCGGGTTTCCGCGTCGTCGTCCAGCCCCTCGAACATGCCCGCCATCCAGCCCGGCACGGAGGTGCCGCAGGCTTCGGCGAATTTTTTCATCTGGCTGAAATTGGTAACAGGCAATATGCCGGGCACGATGGGTGCTTTGATGCCCGCGGCCACAGCGCGGTCCAGAAAGCGCAGGAAGATGGCGTTATCGAAAAACACCTGGGTGATGGCGCGGGTGGCCCCGGCATCCAGCTTGCGCTTTAAGTTGTCGAGGTCTGCTTCCGGGCTTGATGCTTGCGGGTGGGTTTCAGGGTAGGCGGCGACGGAAATTTCGAAATCGGCGATTTTCTTTAAACCCTCCACCAGGTCCGCCGCGAAGGCGTAGCCGCCAGGGTGGGGCGCATAGGTTTCGCCATTGGGTGCATCCCCGCGCAGGGCGACGATATGTTTCACGCCTGCTTGCCAATAGCGGGCGGCGACCTCGTTCACATCCGCCTTGGTGGCACCCACGCAGGTGAGATGCGCGGCGGGGGTGAGGGCGGTTTCCTTAACGATGCGCAGCACGGTGGCGTGGGTGCGCTCCTGCGTGGAACCGCCCGCGCCATAGGTGACAGAGACGAAAGCCGGGCGCAGAGTGGCCAGGCGCTCGACGCAATGCCAGAGCTGGGTTTCCAGCGCCTCGGTTTTCGGCGGGAAAAACTCGAATGAGATGGCAGGTGGTTCCGCACCTTCTCGCGCTGGCAGCGGGGCGATCCGCTCGCCCGCGGCCCAGCGTTCCAGAGTGTGTCGGACAGGGGAATGTGTCATATTAGCGTGCTCCGTCAGCCGCGTTAGGTGGCAGGCCGGGCGGGTTTAAGCAAGTGGCATGAGAGCCACAGGCTGCATGAAGCTCTGGTTACCCAGTTGACGGAACGGTAATGACGCACAATTTTGATACGGCGCCGCGTGGGCTGGCCCGCATGTCAGGAGAAGTAAGATGACGAAGTTGAACCGCCGGCTGAGGCAAGGCATCGCCTTGACTGTTCCAGCCTTGGCCCTGGCTACGGCGCTCTCAGGTTGTGCCACCGCACCGCCGAAATCTGATACAGCAGATTATCAGGCTTATCAGCAGCTTAATGACCCGCTGGAGCCCACCAACCGGGTTTTTTACACGGTGAACGACAAGCTCGATACCTATGTTATGAAACCGGTTGCCGAGGGGTATGTGCACATCACCACCCAGGGCATCCGCAACCATGTGGGGGATTTTGCTTCAAATATCGACGAGCCCGCGCGGATGCTGAACTTCATGGCGGAAGGGCATTCGACGGATGCTGGCACCTCCCTGGTGCGGTTTGTGGTTAATTCCACAATTGGTATCGGCGGCATTTTCGACCCGGCCGCTTCCATGGGCTACCCGGAAACAGATACCGATTTTGGTTTGACGCTAGCGAGCTGGGGCGTGCCCGCCGGGCCGTATCTCTATTTGCCGCTTTTCGGACCTTCCGGCGTGCGAGACGCGACGAATTACCCGGTGGAGTGGTTCGCCACCCCCATGGAGGCCGCGCCCGCAAGTGCTGCTCTCTCTGATTTCGGTTATACAGAAACGGGGCTGCACCTTGTAAACACCAGGGCGGAGCTGATTCAGCCGATTGACCAGATTAAAGCCACGGCGCTGGATCCTTATGCCACATTCCGGAGCCTTTATCGCCAATCTCGTGCCTCACAATTGCAGCAGATTGAGCAGCGCGACAACCGAACCTGGCCGGATTGGTACCGCCAGCCGGCTCAATGAGGATTAAAGGACAGATCATGTATTTTCGCCGTTTCATTCTGGGGGCTGCGGCCTCTGTTCCCGTGCTGGCCTTGATGGCGGGCGCCGCGCAGGCGGTGACACCCGACCAGGCCAAGAGCTTTATCGGAGATTCGGGTAACAAGCTGGTCACCATCGTTAATGGCAGTGGCTCAGAGAACCAGAAAGCTGGCCAGTTGCGTGATTTGGTGAACCAGATTGTCGCCGTGGACCAGGTGGGGGATTATGTTCTGGGGCGCTACAATAATGTCGCCACCCCAGGACAGAAACAGCAATTCCAGACGCTGTTCCACCAACTGCTCAGCTATAACATCACCTATCAGATCAAGGCTTATCAGGGTGTTACCTTCACCGTGAACAGCGCCACCCAGCAGGGTGATGACGTGCTGGTGGATACAACCGTGACCGCGCCGCAGAAAGCCCCCGCCGATGTCGGTTGGGTGGTGGAGGATGATGGCGGGCAACCGAAGATCATCGACGTGATTGTGGCGGGCACCAGCCTGCGCATTACCACCCGCAACGATTATGCGGGCGTGATTACCGATAATGGCGGGCAGGTCTCGGCATTGCTGAATGCCATGCAGAACCAGATATCGAAGATATCCTCCGCGCAGTAAGCTTGCGGAAGGCAAATTAGAAAACAGCCCGCACCGCGAGGTGTGGGCTGTTTTTGTTTGGAGCCGGGCTATGGCGCGGGATGCGCCTTTTGCCAGCTTTCCATCTCCGCGATTTCCTGTTTCTGGGCGGTGATAATGTTTTGCGCCATCTGCCGCAGGTATGGATCATGCCCGTACTTTAGTTCCGCTTCGGCCATTGAGATGGCACCCGCGTGGTGAGGGATCATCATGGCGACGAAATCCTGGTCCGCATTGCTTGTTTCTGGCGCATTGGCCATGTCGTGATTCATTTTGGCCATGCCGCTCATCAGGGCTTTGTCGGCATTATCTCCAGGCGCTGGGGCAGGCGGGCTTTCCATGGCCATGCTGTTGGGGGCGGATTGGGCAAAGGCAGCCGGTGCCATGGCAAAAATGGCGAGACCAGCGGCGAGTATCACTCGAATCATAAGGTTGCCTTTCAAAATCAGAGATAGGCGCATTTTGAACTTTACCGTCATAGGAAGGTCAAGCGGATTAAGGCGAAGCGGCACCCGAGCCATCCCCGGGCGCGGTGGGCGGGGCAGGTGCCGGGTTGAGCAGATTGTTCCAGTCCAGCGGCGGCATCTCACCTGTTTTCTGGCCGTTTATCGTGACCCCGTTCTTGCCATAAACGGTGCTCACCGTAAGCACCTGCCCATCCGCCTGGGTTGTGGAGAGGTAGGGCGAGAATCGTGCCTCAAACTGGCTCACATCATCCTGCAATGCCGGATAGGCGTTGGTAAGCGCGCTGGTGAGCTGGTCGAGATGGTTGGCCGTTAAATTTCCCTTGCCTGAAGGCTGGCCGGCGCTGTCGAATGCCACGCTGCCATCGGCATTGAGTTGGCTGGGGCCGAGCGTGAGGGTGAGATTGCCCTGGCCGCTGCCACCGGCGAGCGCCCATTGATGCAAGCTTTGCAGCATGAAATGGATCCGTGCGTCACCAGGGGGAAGGGAAGCCACCTGTTTGGCGATGCTTTGCCAATCCAGCGGGCCGGAAAGCCGCATTGAAAGGCCGAGATACGCAATCTGCCCGTTGAAGGGCAGGTTGATGAGCCGTGCGAGGATGGGCGAGAGCTGAAAATGGTTCAGTTTTTCATCCAGCAGCATCGCCGTCTGGCCGGGGCCTGCTTTGGCGTCCAGCGATTCGTGCACTACCAGGCTGTCGATTTGCGCCACTTGCAGGCTGCCATTGCTGGCCAGCAGATTGATACCGGCGAAGCGCGCATCGCCGCCGGTGATGGGGTTGTCGGTATTGCCGGTCCAGAGCGAGGGTGAGAGTTTCTCGGTAACGTCCGCTACGGCAAAGGTGAGGGCGCCGGAGGCTTCCGGCGTGGAGATGGCGATGCTTTGCGGCATATCTACGTGCAGAAGCAGTGGGGAGAGGAGGTTAATATGCATACCGATGCTGGCGGCGCGGGCACTCAGCCCCGGGGCGGAGGCGTCTGGCCGGGATGTCCAGCTAGGGTTGGCCAGGGCCACGCTGGCAACCAGCGGGGAGTTGCTGGTGGTGAGCTTGTCGTAGCTGATCTGCACCGTGCCGGACGCGTTTGCCCGGTTAATTTCGGCGGCGACAAGCTGTTTCAGCCGCATTTCGGCATAAAGCCACACCCCCAGCCAGGCCAGAACGATTAAAACAATGAGCCCGGCCAGCCCTTTGATAAAACCCCGCATCAGCAATCCCCTCAGGATTTGTTTTCGTCCCCGTTGTGCCGCACCCTTGACCCGGGGCCAAGTGTGGAGGCTTTAGCATCTGCATGAAGATTTATTCGGATTGGCGGGCCTTGCCGCCCGTGGCGCGGGGCGCCAGCGTGGCCATGGGCAATTTCGACGGCGTGCATATTGGCCATGTGGCGGTGCTGCGCGCCGCCCATGCCGCCCGGCCAGACGCGCCGAGGGCTGTGCTGACCTTCGAGCCGCATCCGCGAGAGTATTTTCGCCCGCAGGACCCGCCCTTCCGCCTGACCCTGGCGGCGGAGCGTGAAGCGGCGCTGGCGGCGCTGGGGGTGGAGGTTTTGTATCAGTTGCCTTTTGATACAGAGTTTTCCCATCTCACCGCCGAGGCGTTCGTGCAGGACATTTTGTTCAAGGGCATTGGGGCGGTGCATCTCTCCTGCGGGGCGGATTTCGCCTTTGGCCACCGCCGCGGGGGGGATGTCGAGTTTCTGGCGGCGCGGGCCGAGGCGCTGGGTATCGGGCTTTCCATCGTGCCACCGGTCGCGGACGCGCAAGGCCCGGTTTCCTCCACGCGCATCCGGCGCTTGTTGCAGGATGGTTACCCGGAGCGCGCGGCGGTTTTGCTGGGTCGGCCGTGTTCCATAAGGGGCGAGGTTGTGCATGGCGATGCCCGGGGGCGGACCATCGGATTCCCCACGGCGAATATCGCCCTTGGGCGGCATTTGGAGCCACAGCGTGGGGTTTACGCCGTAACCGCCAGGATTGGGAGCAAGCTGGTAAAGGGTGTGGCCAATATCGGCTCCCGCCCCACCGTGGGCGGCACGGAGCCCCGGCTGGAGGCGCATTTCTTCGATTTCGACGGAGATTTGTATGGTCAGGAGCTTTCCGTGCAGCTTCGCCATTTTATCCGCGAGGAGCAGAAATTTGCCTCCTTTGATTTGCTGAAGGCGCAGATTGGCCGCGATGCCACCCATGCCCGCCGCCTGCTTGACGCTTTGCCAGGCAGCGCCGCATAAATGCGCCATGACCGGCCATTGCATACGAATTATACCGCCTGCCCGGGCTTGAAACGGGTTTTCGCCGCGTCTTTTTCCACCGCCTGGTGATGGTTTTCCATGAGTGATTCGTTGACCGATTATAAATCCACCGTGTTTTTGCCGCGCACGGAATTCCCCATGCGCGGGGAATTGCCCAAACGCGAGCCGGAGATGCTGCGCCGCTGGGCGGAGATGAACCTTTGGGCCCGCCTGCGTGCGGCGGCCGAGGGTAAAACGCCGTTCGTGCTGCATGACGGCCCGCCTTACGCCAATGGCAATCTGCATATTGGCCACGCGCTGAACAAGATTCACAAGGATGTCATCAACCGCGCGCAATCCATGGCCGGGCGGGATGTGGATTATATTCCCGGCTGGGACTGCCACGGTTTGCCGATTGAGTGGAAGGTTGAAGAAAAATACCGCGCCAAAAAGCTGGATAAAGACCAGGTTCCGGTTCTGGAATTCCGCAAGGAATGCCGGGAATATGCGCAACATTGGCTAGAGGTGCAGTCCGCTGAGTTCCAGCGCTTAGGCGTGATGGGCGATTGGGCGAGGCGATATGCCACCATGGATTTTGCCTCCGAGGCGGCGATTGCAGGCGAGATCGGCAAATTTTTGCTGAACGGCGCGCTGTATCGAGGCTTGCGGCCGGTGATGTGGAGCCCGGTTGAGAAAACCGCTTTGGCGGAAGCCGAGGTCGAGTATCACGATAAGAAGGACACGGCGATTTATGTGCGGTTTCCGGCGGCGAATGACGAGTTTGCTGGCTGCGCCATCGTTATCTGGACGACCACGCCTTGGACCATTCCGGGTAATCGCGGCCTCGCGGCGGGGCATGAGCTGGAATATGCCGTTGTAACCGTGGACGAGGTGACCGAGGGCAGCCTGGCCGTGAAGGGCGAGAAGCTGATCGTTGGCACATCCCTGCTGGAGGGCTTCGCTAAGGAGGTTGGCATTACCGCCTATTCCGTGGGGGAGCGCTTTGCCGGGGCGAAGCTGAAAGGCAAGCGCTTCTATCATCCGCTGGCCAAGGTGAGCGAGGGGTATAATTTCCACGTTGAAGTTATGCTGGGCGAGTTCGTAACCATGGAGGCGGGGACTGGCATTGTGCATATGGCCCCTGGCCATGGCGAGGACGATTTCGCGCTCTCCAAGGCCAATGGAATTTCAGTGCCGGATACGGTTGCGGATGACGGCACGTACTACCAGAATGTGCCGCTGTTTGCGGGGCTGCACGTTTACAAGGCGGCGGACCCGGTTTGCGCGAAGCTGATCGAGGCGGGGAACCTTCTGCATCGCAATGAATTCATGCACTCCTACCCCCATAGCTGGCGCTCGAAAGCGCCGCTGATCTATCGCGCCACGGCACAATGGTTCATCAGCATGGACAACTACGTCCATGATATTGGATCAAATATTCGGAAAGAAGCGCTTACCGCCATCGACGATACGAAATTTGTACCCGAGATTGGCCGCAACCGCATCCGCTCTATGGTGGAAAGCCGACCGGATTGGTGCATCTCCCGCCAGCGGGCCTGGGGCGTGCCGATTGCGATTTTCGTTGATAAACGCAGCCACGAACCGCTGCGTGACGAAGCCGTGGTGCAGCGTGTGGTGGAGATTTTCACGGCAGAAGGTGCGGATGCATGGTATGCCCGCCCGGCTGCGGATTTCCTGGGGCCGGACCGCAACCCCGATGATTACGAGCAGATTTTCGATGTGGTCGATGTCTGGTTCGAATCCGGTTCCACCCACGCCTTCGTGCTGGAAGCGCGGGGAATGCAGTGGCCTGCGGATGTGTATCTGGAAGGCTCGGACCAGCATCGCGGCTGGTTCCAATCCTCGCTGCTGGAGGCTGTGGGCACGCGGGGTGTCGCACCGTTCAAGGCGATTGTGACGGATGGGTTCGTGCTGGACGAGCAGGGGCGCAAAATGTCCAAATCGCTCGGCAACGTGACCGCGCCGCAAGAGGTGAACGACAAATACGGCGCGGATATTCTGCGGCTTTGGGTGCTGAACTCGGATATTTCCGAGGATTTACGCATCGGCCCGGAAATTCTGAAGCAGCAGGCGGAGCTTTACCGGCGGCTGCGTAATTCGCTGCGCTGGATTCTGGGCTCGCTGGACGGATTTAGCGAGGCTGAGCGCGTGGCCACGGAAGATTTTCCGGA
>JAGWIL010000452.1 GCA_028866335.1 Rhodospirillales bacterium | reverse complement strand
CACGGATTCTGGAGGGCAAATGAGCCTTTGGCCTGGCGCGCAGATCTCTGATCTCTCCGGCCAGACGATTGTCGTCACCGGGGCGAATAGTGGCATTGGGTTTTATGCGGCGTTGGAATTTGCCCGCGCCGGGGCGGAAATTGTGCTGGCCTGCCGCAGTCCGGAACGCGGCGGCAAGGCTTTGGCCGAGATTGAAGCGGCAGCGCCGGGGCGAGCCAGGCTGGAGATGCTCGACCTCGCTGATTTTGCCTCGGTCCATGATTTCGCCGCCCGGCTGAAAACGCGCGGCGGCAAGATAGACATATTATTGAATAATGCCGGGGTAATGGCCCCGCCCACGCGCCAGACCACCGCGCAAGATTTTGAACTGCAACTGGGCGTGAATTTTCTGGGGCATTTTTTGCTCACAGCATTGCTGCTGGAACAGGTGATGAACGCTCCGGCACCGCGTATTATCCAGGTTTCCTCAGTGGCGCACCGCCAGGGCCGGATGGTATGGGAGGATTTGCAAAGCGAACGCGGGTACAAAGCCTGGAACGCCTATCGGCAGAGCAAACTGGCCATGCTGATCTTCGCGCAGGAGCTGGCACGGCGCTCGGCCCAGGGCGGCTGGGGCGTGCTGTCTCTGGCGGCGCATCCAGGCATTGCGGCAACAGAGCTCGTGGCGAACGGGCCGGGGCGGAACAGCATGATCGCCCGGCTGCAAAAACTGGCGGCACCTTTTATTCAGCAACCCGGCGATGCGGGGGCTTGGCCGTTGATTCTGGCGGGGATTGATCCGAACGCTGTGCAAGGCGGTTATTATGGCCCCCAGGGTTGGCAGGAATGCCGAGGCCGCCCCGGCCCCGGCAAGATTGAGCCGAAAGCCCTGGATGCAGAAGCCGGGCAAAGGCTTTGGAGCATTGCCGAGCAGCTAACGGGCGTTTCCCTTAAGCCCGCCCGGTAAGGGCTGCGCGCAGCACGGCCAGCCGGTCTTGGATGCTACGGGGCGCATAAGGGCGGCCAAGGTCACGCCGCACGAATGCCGCTTGTGCCCAGGCGGCGAAAGCCCCGCGCGGCGGGCGGGCGACCAGCAGGCTTCTGGCTCGCGCCACCAGAACATCCGGGGGCGTGCCATCTGCCGGGAGCAAGGAACGCTCCTGCCGGGCGAGAAAAGGGGCAGCGCGCAAGATGCCGGAAATGGCATAGGCGGTGCCGAGATCCTCGATTTCCGGGCTGTCCATTCCCAGCAGTTTACCCGCCAGCCGCGCCAGCCGCCCGCCCGTGCCGCGCGCATAGGCGAGAAAAGCAGATAAATCCGGGATGTTATCATCCGCCTCTGCCTCGCGGGCATCGATAAGCGCCAGCAATTCCTCCCGCGGCAGCCTGCCAGCATTGAGCGCCGCTGCCAGCGGTGTGGCGAGCTCATGCTCGCGGGGCTGGCCCTGCACCACCTCTCGCCACCATTGCAGGCGAATGAGCGCGAGCATCTGGTTGCTTGCAACCTCGCGCGCGCGGGCAAGTTCATGATTAAAAAGATATAGCAGCGCCAGATT
>JAGWIL010000451.1 GCA_028866335.1 Rhodospirillales bacterium | reverse complement strand
CAGAAGGTCTCGTAGCGCGTACCCAGCCCTTCTTCCGAAAGCCCGCGCGCACCGCCGATGCACTCGGTCACGTCCTGCCCGGTCATCTCCAGATGCGCGCCGCCCGCGATGGTGCCTTCGGCCTCATGTGCGTCGAAAAACCCGCGCAGTTCGGCCACGATATCATCAAACCGCCGGGTTTTGATCTTGGCGGCGGTGGTGATGCCGTTGCCATGCATCGCATCGCTCAGCCAGACCGGGTTGCGCCCGGCGGCCTTCACGGCGCGCAGCAAGGGCGGCAGCATGTCCGCCACCTTGCCCGCCCCCATGCGGGTAATCAGCGTGAGGCGCCCCGGCTCGTTATGCGGGTCCAGCACATCCATAATCTGCAGCAAATCGTCCGCCTCCATGCTGGGGCCCACCTTCATGCCGATCGGGTTTTTAATGCCGCGCATAAACTCCACATGCGCGCCATCCAGTTGCCGCGTCCGGTCGCCAATCCACAAAAAATGCGCCGAGCAGGCATAATGGTCGCCGGTGGTGGAATCCACTCGCGTTAACGCCTGCTCATAAGGCAGCAGCAGCGCCTCATGGCTGGTGTAGAAATCTGTCTCGCGAATCTGCGGCGTGGCATCGCTGCCCAGCCCGCAAGCGGCCATGAAGCGCAAAGTCTCGTCGATGCGCGTGGCAAGGTCCTGGTACTTTGCCGCCAGCGGCGAGCTCTGCACGAAATCCAAATTCCAGCGGTGCACCTCGTGCAAATCGGCATACCCGCCGGAGGAAAAGGCGCGCAACAAATTCAGTGTTCCGGCGGACTGGAAATAGCCGAACTCCATCCGGCTTGGATCCGGTATCCGCGCCTCGGCGGAGAAATCCGGCCCGTTGATAATGTCACCGCGATAGGAGGGCAGGGTCTCACCGCCGATTGTCTCAGTGTCCGACGAGCGTGGCTTGGCGAACTGCCCAGCCATGCGGCCCAGCTTCACCACCGGCATGGCGCCGCCGAAAGTCAGCACCACCGCCATCTGCAGCAGCACGCGGAAGGTATCGCGGATAATGTTGGCGGTGAAATCCCCAAAACTCTCGGCGCAATCGCCCCCTTGCAGCACAAAGGCCTGGCCCTTGGCGGCGCGCGCAAGCTGCGCCTTCAGGTTCCGCGCTTCTCCGGCAAACACCAGCGGCGGAAATTTCGCCAGCCGCGCTTCCATGGCGGCCAGCCTCTCCGGGTTGGGGTAGCTCGGCACCTGGCGGATAGGGCGTGTGCGCCAGCTTTGCGGGGTCCAGCCGTCATTTAGTCCGGCTGGGGTGCCGGCTGGGGTGATCGTATCCATGCGCTCTCCAGAGGGCGTTTCTATCCGCCCTTTATAAACGGGATTTAAGAACTACGGCTACACAGTGCCAGCCGCAAGGTCGGCAATCCTGCTGCGCGCGGGGGTGGTGGGGCGAAGATGGTCAAGGTTCCAGCATTGCTAAGCAATGCTGGAAAACCATCGGAGGGGGCCGCGCGCGGCAGGGGAACACCACCTACACGGGGCCAGTCTGGGGGCCAACAACCCT
>JAGWIL010000450.1 GCA_028866335.1 Rhodospirillales bacterium | reverse complement strand
CGGCGAAGAACATGCTGGTGCGCGTGGATGGCAAGCTGCCGGAAGGCTGCTCGGGCAAGGACATCATGCTGGCGGTGATCGGCAAGATCGGCACCGGCGGCGGCACGGGGTATGTGATGGAGTTCGCGGGCGAAGCGATCAGCGCGCTGAACATGGCCGGGCGGCTTTCCATGTGCAACATGTCCATTGAGGGCGGCGCCCGCGCGGGGCTGGTGGCACCTGATGAGGTGACGTTTGAATACATCAAGGGCCGCCCCTTCGCGCCGAAGGGAGCGGATTTCGACGCCGCGGTGGCCTATTGGAAAACCCTGCCGAGCGACGCGGGCGCGCATTACGACAAGATTGTTGAGCTGCGGGCCGAGGAGATTATTCCGCAGGTGACCTGGGGCACCAGCCCGGAAACCGTGATCCCCATTACCGGTTCCGTGCCGAACCCGGCGGATGAGAAGGACGAAGCCAAGCGCGCCCAGATGGAGCGGATGCTGAGCTATATGGGGCTGGAAGCCGGGCAGAAGATTGCGGGCACGAAGGTGGACGTGGTGTTTATCGGCTCCTGCACCAATTCTCGGATTGAGGATATGCGTTCCGCCGCCGCCGTGGCCAAGGGCCGCCATGTGGCAGATGGCGTGCGGGTGCTGGTGGTGCCGGGCTCCGGCCTGGTGAAGAAACAGGCTGAAGATGAAGGTCTGGCCAAGATATTCACCGATGCCGGGTTTGAGTGGCGCGAGGCTGGTTGCTCGATGTGCTTAGGGATGAACCCTGACAAACTAACGCCGGGCCAGCGTTGCGCCTCTACCTCCAACCGTAATTTCGAAGGCCGGCAGGGGCCGGGTGGGCGCACCCATCTGCTTTCCCCCGCCATGGCCGCCGCCGCCGCGATTACCGGCAAGATCACTGATGTGCGGGAGTTGGTGTAATGGATAAATTCACCACCCTCACCGCCATTACGGCACCGCTGAATATCGATAATATCGATACGGACAAGATTATTCCGGCACGGTTTCTGAAAACAATCAAACGCACCGGGCTGGGCAAGAGCCTGTTCGCGGATATGCGCTACAATGCCGATGGCGGCGAGAAGCCGGATTTTGTGCTGAACCAGGCGCGATACCGGCAGGCGGAGATTCTGGTGGCAGGCGATAATTTCGGCTGTGGTTCATCGCGCGAGCACGCCCCATGGGCGCTGAAGGATTTCGGGATTCGCTGCATTATTGCACCGAGCTTCGCGGATATCTTTTTCAATAACAGCTTCAAGAACGGGCTGCTGCCGATTGCCCTGCCGGAAGAGATTTGCGCCAAGCTGCGTGAGGATGCGGCGATGGGCGGCAATGCGCGTCTGACTGTGGACCTTGCCCGGCAAGTGGTGATCCGCCCGAACGGTGAGGAAATTGCTTTCCAGGTTGACGCTTTCCGCAAGCATTGCCTGCTGAACGGGCTGGACGATATTGGCCTGACACTGGAACACGCAGCCGCCATTGACAGCTACGAGGCGAAACTTCCCTCCTGGCAGCCCAAAATTCAGGGAGCTAAAATATGATTGCC
>JAGWIL010000066.1 GCA_028866335.1 Rhodospirillales bacterium | reverse complement strand
GTATTTCGCCAGCCTTGGCGCGCCATTGCGCGAAGAGGTGCGGGCGTTTGAAAGCCTGGGTCAGAATTGTGAATTCGCCTTCGTGCAGCACGGCAATGAATTCGGGGAGGGCAATCTGCTCTCCTGGGCATTGGTGGAAGGCGGCATTCCAAGCCTGGTGAAGCTGCTGAACCAGGATTTCGCCGGGCTATTCGCGCGTGATGCCCTGGAACCAATTCTGGGCGGCGCTTTGATGAAAGACGTGCAATACCAGATCGCCTTTCATTCCAGCCTGGCTGCCCGGCATGAGAACGGCACCACCCTGCCTACCCCAGCGGCGGAGCAAGACGCCATCCATGCCGAGGAAGCCTCAAAGCACGCTTACCTTACCAGCAAGATGCGCCGCCAGCTTACCGAAGGCGGACGCATTTGGGTTTACAGAAGCCCCACCCCGGTAAAATGGCCTGAAAGTGCCGCCTTGCACGCCGACCTTAACCGGTTTGGCCGCAACAAATTGCTGGTGGTGCAGCCAAACCCGCACCGCAACGGCCAGGTCGAACCGCTCGACCAAGGGCTTTTCCATGGCTATCTGGCCCAAGGGGCACCGCCGGATAAAGCATGGTTTTTTGACCCCGTTAGCTGGGGCACCCTGTTGCGGGCCACTTTGCGCCTGGCGCGCTGAACAATTACGCGCAAAAAAAAGGCGGTGCCAATGCACCGCCAAGTTTAGGGAGGAAACGTCCAAGAAAATAGGAGAGAAAACTCATCCTATGGGACAATTATATATCTGAGCTGTTTAAACGGTGAAACAAGGATTATCGCAGCGCAGCAATGCTGAAAAGCTGGCGGAATGAAGTGTTTTTCATCCCGCCAAAACCCCGCGCGCGGGACTTTTGCCCAAACTGCACGATGTTTCAGGGCATCCCAGCTTCCGGCACCAGCACAATCACCGCCGCCTGCGCCGCTATGCCCTCGCCGCGCCCGGTAAAGCCCAGCTGCTCGGTGGTGGTGGCCTTTACGGAAACCAGATCGACGGAAACGCCCATCAGCGCCGCCAGCCGCTCGCGCATCGCCAAAGCGTGCGGGCCGATTTTCGGACGCTCGCAGATGATCGTCACATCCGCATTGGCAAGCCGCCCGCCCCGTGCCGCGATGCGCTCCGCCGCATGGCGCAAAAAACGGGCGCTGTCTGCGTCTTTCCAGGTATCCTCGCTAGGCGGAAAATGCCGGCCAATATCGCCCTCAGCCAGCGCGCCATAAATTGCGTCGCATAGCGCGTGGATGCCGACATCGGCATCCGAATGCCCCGCCAGCCCCTTTTCATGCGGGATTTTCACCCCGCAGATAATCATGTCGCGGTTTTCGGCCATGGCGTGAACGTCAAAACCGGTGCCGATGCGCGGGATCATGCGTCTTCTCCTCAAATTACCGCGCCGGAATGCACGTATGGCGGCATTATCGTCAATAACCCTCATTGCGCGCCGGGGCATTGGCAACTAATTTGCCCAAATCATGAGCAACAGCATTTTCCCCATGATCCAACCGTTGACGATCGGCCAGGGCCCCCGGCAGGTACGGCTGGAACACCCGGTTATCCTCGCCCCGCTTTCGGGCGTGACCGACCTGCCCTTTCGTGCTTTGGTAAAAGCGCAAGGTGCCGGGCTGGTGGTTTCGGAAATGATCGCGAGCTGGGCAATGGTGCGGGAGAACCGCAACACACTGCGCATGGCCGAGGTAGTTTCCGCCGGCGGCCCAAATTCTGTGCAGCTTGCCGGCTGCGACCCGGAAGCAATGGCCGAAGCGGCGAAAATCGCGGTGGGGCTGGGGGCCGACCTCATTGATATTAATTTCGGCTGTCCGGTTAAAAAAGTGGCCATTGGGCAATTGGCGGGCTCCTCGCTTATGCGCGACGAGGCATTGGCCGGGCGGATTCTGGAAGCCACCGTGCGCGCGGTGGATGTGCCAGTGACCTTAAAAATGCGCATGGGCTGGGACCATAACAGCCTGAACGCCCCCAATCTGGCGCGCATTGCCGAGCAGGCGGGCATTGCCATGCTCACCGTACATGGCCGCACCCGCCAGCAATTCTACGAAGGTGTCGCGAACTGGGATTTCATCGCCGAGGTGAAAGCCGCCACCGCTTTGCCGGTGATCGCCAATGGAGACATCACCAGCGAACATAAAGCCGAGGAGGCTCTGCGCCGCTCGCGCGCTGATGGCGTGATGATCGGGCGCGGGGCTTATGGCCGCCCCTGGTTTTTGCAGCAGGTGATCGACTACCTCAGCACTGGCAGCCTTACTGCCCCGCCCTCCCTGGCTGAACAAAAAGAGATATTGCTGTGCCATTACCGCGCCATCCGCGCGCATTTCGGCGAGCAGGCGGGCACAAGGCTGGGGCGCAAACATGTGGCCTGGTACAGCCAGGGGCTGCACAGCTCCGCTGGCTTCCGCGCCCAGATGAACCGACTGGATTCAGGCGAGGCCGTGGAGGCGCTGATCCATCAATTCTACGACCCGCTGATCGAACAGGGTTTTATCCGACAAGATGAAGTGGCGCTGGCAGCATGAGCGGATTTAAAAAAGCCTTCAAAATCGTCCGCCGCGCGCCGCACGAAAAACGCGTCCGGCTGGACCCCGCGCAAATTCTGGAAAGCCTGCCCATCGCCGTGGTGGTGGTGGATGAGCAGGATGTGATCTCTGATGTAAATTACGCGGCGGAGGAGTTTTTCGGCGCTTCCAAAAACATTCTCCAGCACTCCAACCTGGGTGAATTGCTGCCGGTGGACCATCCGGTGTTTTTGATGATGGAACGCGCCCGCAGCGCCGGGGTCAGCATCGCCGAGCACGATTTGGTGCTGGAAGGCCCGCGCATGGCCCGGCGGGGCTGCACCGTGCTGGCCAGCCCGATGGACCAGCCCGGCTATGTGCTGCTCACCTTCCAGGACGAATCCGCTGCCAAGGCGCTGGACCAGCAGATGTCCGCCCGCAACGCCGCGCGCTCCATCACCGGCATGGCGGCCATTCTGGCGCATGAGGTAAAAAACCCGCTCTCGGGCATTCGCGGTGCCGCACAGCTTCTGGAACACAACGCCGCCCCGCAGGACAAAGAACTCGCCGTGCTCATCCGCGACGAGGCAGACCGTATCCGCGCCATGGTAGAGCGCATGGAGACCTTCGGCGAGAAGAATCTTGAGCGCCAATCGGTGAATATCCACCGCGTGCTGGAACATGTGCGCAAGCTGGCAAGCTCTGGATTCGCGTCCCGGGTGAAATTTGTCGAAACCTACGACCCCTCTCTGCCGCATGTGCTGGGCGACCGCGGCCAGCTCATCCAGGTGCTGCTCAACCTGGTGAAAAACGCCGCGGAGGCGATCTCTGGTGGCGATATGCAGGATGGTGAAATTCACCTCACCACCGGCTTTCAGCATGGCGTGCGGCTTTCCGCCTCCACCGGCCGCTCCCGCCCCAACCTGCCGCTTTTCGTCGCGGTGCGAGATAACGGGCCGGGTATCCCCGAGGATATCCGCCGGCATCTGTTTGAGCCGTTTGTTTCCACCAAGGCGGCTGGTTCCGGGCTGGGGCTGGCGCTGGTGGCGAAAATCATCGCCGATCATGGCGGCCTCATCGATGTGGATACCCGTCCTGGGCGGACAGAATTCCGTATCCATCTGCCTGTTTATGAAGATTCCGAAGAAGGCGTGAATTAAGAGATGACGCTTCCCACCGTTCTTGTTGCCGATGACGACCGTTCGATCCGCACCGTGCTCACCCAGGCGCTGGGCCGCGCGGGGTATCAGGTGCGCGCCACCGCCTCCGCCGCCACACTCTGGCGCTGGGTGGAAGATGGCGAAGGTGATGTTGCCATCACGGATGTTATCATGCCTGAAGAAAACGGGCTGGACCTTATTCCCCGCATCCGCCGCATCCGCCCGGAATTGCCGGTTATCGTGATGAGCGCGCAAAGCACCCTCACCACCGCCGTGCAGGCCACCCAGCGCGGGGCGTTTGAATATCTGCCCAAACCGTTTGATCTGGACGATTTGCTGGCAGTGGTGGACCGGGCGCTGAAACAGCCCATGGCCCTGGCGGCGCAGGCTGAAGCGCCAAAACCATCCCCGGATGACCAGATGCCGTTGATCGGCCGTAGCCCGGCGATGCAGGAGATCTACCGGATCATCGCGCGCCTCACCACCACCGACCTCACGGTGATGATCAACGGCGAATCCGGTGCGGGCAAAGAGCTTGTGGCCAGGGCACTGCACGATTATGGCCGCCGCCGGCAAGGCCCGTTTGTTGCCATCAACATGGCCGCCATCCCGCGGGAGCTGATTGAGAGCGAGCTGTTCGGGCATGAGCGCGGGGCGTTTACCGGCGCCACCAACCGCCATATCGGGCGGTTTGAGCAGGCGGCGGGCGGCACGCTGTTTCTGGACGAAATCGGAGATATGCCGCCGGAAGCCCAAACCCGCCTTCTGCGCGTGTTGCAGGAGGGTGAGTTCATCACTGTCGGCGGCCGCCAGCCCATCCGCGCCAATGCGCGCATCGTCGCCGCCACCCACCGAGATCTCCGGTCGCTCATCCGCTCCGGCCAGTTCCGAGAGGATCTGTTCTACCGGCTCAACGTGGTACCCATCCGGCTGCCGCCCTTGCGCGAACGCCCGGATGACATCCCCGTGCTGGCGCAGCATTTCCTCAACAAGGCGCAGGCCGAGGGGTTGCCCGCGAAATCTATCGACCCCGCCGCCATGGCGGTGCTTTCAGCATATCGCTGGCCGGGCAATGTGCGTGAGCTAGAAAACGTGATCCGCCGCCTAGCCGCCCTGGTTCCACAGCCGATCATCACCGAGGAGATCATCGCCCAGGAACTGGCCGATTATACCCAGGTTGAAGAACCCAGAATCACCGCTTCTGGCGAGGAGGGCGACAACATGGCCAGCGTGGTGGAGCGCCATATCGCCCGGCTGCTCGCGTCTTTGCGCGAATCAGGCGAGGACGGTGTGCTGTATGAGCGCGCTTTGGCGGAGCTGGAACGCCCGCTCATCCGCATGACCCTGGCCGAAACCAGAGGCAACCAGATCCGCGCCGCGGCCCTTCTGGGCCTCAACCGCAACACCTTACGCAAAAAAATCCGCGAGCACGGAATCGGCGTACAGCGCCGGGTGGGATGAGCACAACGCCGCCATCAGGAGAAAAACCGCAGGCGCGCTCCAGGCTTGCCTGGGCGGCGGACATGATGCTGGGCCGTGTTGCCACGCTGTTTGTCGCCTCTTTCGCGCTGGCGCTGGGCATTCTCACCTTCGCGCTGCTGGCCGGGCGGGTGCGTCTGCACATGCATTCCGGCGGTGCCGTGGGGCTCATCTTCGCTGATTTCGCGGCGCTGCTGCTGCTTATTCTGGTGTTGGCCGGGCGGGTTACCCGCGTGATGCTGGAACACAGGCGCGGTGCCGCGGGGGCCAGGCTGCATGTGCGGCTGGTGGTGCTGTTTGGCGGCGTGGCGGCGGTGCCCGCCGTGCTGGTGGCCATTTTCGCCATCGTCTTCTTCAATTTCGGCATCCAGGCCTGGTTCAACAATCGCGTGCAAACCGCCTTGGCTGAAAGCGCCCAGGTGGCGCAGGGCTACCTTACCGAGCATGAGAACGACATCCGGCTCGATGCCCTGGCCATGGCAAACGACCTCTCCCAGGCCGGTTCGGTATTCTTTGGCGACCCCAACGAATTCGCCACCTATCTTGTCAGCCAGACTTCGGTGCGCGGCCTCACCCAGGCGGTGATCTTCGACCCGCTGACCGGGCAAATCATCGCCTCCGCCGGGCTGTTCGCGGGCATGGCGGCCAGCATCCCGGACCATAACGCCATCGCCCAGGCCAATAGCGGCGATGTGCCGGTAATAAGCCCGCATGGCAGCACGGTTGAACAGGCTGTCATCAAGCTCGACATCACGCCGCCCTTGATGCTGATGGTGGAAAAGCCGATCGACCCGGCGATTCTGGACCATGTCAACAAAACCACCCAGGCGGTGGCCGAATATCAACGCCTCGCCAAAAACCGCTCGCAGCTAGAGGTATCCTTCGCGCTTATCATCGCGGTGCTGACACTGCTGGTGCTCTCGGCCCTGGTCGGTTTTGGTCTCGTCATCGCCAACCAGATCGCCAAACCGCTTGGGCATCTCATCCGCGCCGCGGAATCCGTCCGCCAGGGCGACCTCGACGTGCAGGTTCCTGAGCGCGCCACGGGCGACGAGATGGAAGGGCTTTCGCGCGCCTTCAACCGCATGACCGCCCAGCTTGCCGCACAGCGCGGCGAATTGCTGGACGTGAACAACCAGCTCGACGAACGGCGGCGCTTTACTGAGACAGTGCTGGCCGGGGTTTCCGCTGGCGTCATCGGGTTGGACGCACAAGGGCGTATCGAACTGCCCAACCGCGCTGCCTCAGAGCTGCTTCAACTCGACCTCCTGCCCCGGATTGGCCAAAATTTAGCCGATGTCGTGCCAGAATTCTCCATGCTCATGAACAGCGTGATGGCCACCCCCGAACGCCCCGCCACAGCGCAGATCGAGCACGGCTCTGGTGCTGCCAAGCGCGTGCTGCTGGTGCGGATCGGTGCCGAGATGAAAGAAGGCGTGGCGGATGGGTTTATCGTGACGTTCGACAATGTGACCGAGTTGATGTCTGCCCAGCGCAAGGCGGCCTGGGCCGATGTGGCGCGCCGCATCGCGCATGAAATCAAAAACCCGCTCACCCCCATTCAGCTTTCCGCTGAACGGCTGAAACGCCGCTTCGCCAAGGAGATCACCTCCGACCCCGAAAGCTTCACCCAATGCGCTGAGACCATCGTGCGCCATGTGGGCGATATCGGCCGCATGGTGGATGAATTTTCGTCCTTCGCGCGTATGCCCCAGCCGGTAATGCGCCCGGAAAGCCTGGAGCGGCTGGCCCGCGAGGCGATGGTGCTGCAACGCGTGGCCAAGCGGGAAATCGAGTGGAGCGTGGAGATCGACGCCCCCTTACGCGCCCAATGCGACCGCCGGCTGATCGGCCAGGCGCTGACCAACCTGCTGCAAAACGCCGCCGATGCGGTGGAAATGCGCGAAGGAGCGCGCCATGTTACCCTGCGCCTCTACAGGCAGGGCGCGATGGCATGCTTAAGCGTGACCGATGACGGCATTGGCCTGCCGGAAACCGGGCGCGACCGTTTAACAGAGCCCTATGTAACCCATAAGGTAAAAGGCACCGGGCTCGGGCTTGCCATTGTCGCCAAGATCATGGAGGACCATGGAGGGCGGCTTGAATTGAACACCGCGCCGGGCGGAACCGGGGCGGAAGTGTTGCTGATTTTGCCAGCTCTGCCAGAGACTGCGATGCTGGAGGAAACGAAGGAGTTGCCTACCCGATGACCGAGATTTTGATCGTGGATGACGAGCCGGATATCCGGCTGCTGGTCGAAGCGATTCTCAAGGATGAGGGGTATGAGGCCCGCAGTGCAGGCAGCTCCGACGAGGCGCTGGCGGCTTACCGCGCCCGCCGCCCCTCCCTTGTGCTGCTGGATGTCTGGCTGCAAGGCTCCAAGCTGGATGGTATCGGCATTCTGGACGTGCTGCACCAGGAAGTACCGCGCGTGCCGGTCATCATGGTCTCCGGCCATGGCACCATCGAAACCGCGGTTGCTGCCATTCAACGTGGTGCCTACGACTTCATCGAAAAGCCCTTTAACTCAGACCGGCTGCTGCTGGTGGTCAAGCGCGCCCTGGAAGCTGCCAAGCTGGAACGTGAAAACGCCGAGCTGCGCCTGCGGGTGGGCGGCGACAGCAACCTCACCGGCGAGGGCCACGGCATCGCGTCCTTGCGTAACACCGTGGAGAAAGTCGCCCCCACTGGCTCGCGCGTGCTCATCTCGGGGCCGCCAGGGGCGGGCAAGGAGGTTGTGGCGCGGATGATCCACGCCAAATCCCGCCGCGCCGAAGGGCCGTTCGTGGTGATGAACTGCGCCATTCTGGCAC
>JAGWIL010000449.1 GCA_028866335.1 Rhodospirillales bacterium | reverse complement strand
ATGGGCTTGATTAAGGAAGACAGGGGCTTTGCCGTGCTTTCTGATATTCTTGGCGACGAGGATCATCTCGGCGACATGGATTTCAAGGTGGCGGGTACTGAAGCGGGCATCACCGCCTTGCAGATGGACATTAAGATTACCTCGATCACCCCGGAGATCATGAAGATCGCCCTGGAGCAGGCCAAGGGTGGGCGTTTGCACATTCTGGGCGAGATGGCCAAGGCTCTGACTGGCAACCGCGATGGCGTTTCCGCTAACGCGCCGAAGATCGTGACCATCCAGGTGCCGAAGGAAAAGATCCGCGACGTGATCGGCACCGGTGGCAAGGTGATCCGCGATATCGTGGAGAAAACCGGTGCCAAGGTCGATATCGACGATAGCGGTGCGGTGAAGGTTTCCGCCTCCGACGATAAGAAGATCCAGGCTGCGATCGACATGATTAAAGGCATCACCGCTGAGGCTGAAATCGGCGCGATCTATAATGGCAAGGTTGTGAAGACCGCTGATTTCGGCGCCTTCGTGAACTTCCTTGGTGCCAAGGATGGCCTCGTGCACATCTCCGAACTTTCCCAGGGCCGCGTTGTTAAGACCACCGATGTGGTGAAGCAGGGCGATTCGGTGAAGGTTAAGGTTATCGGTTTCGATGACCGCGGCAAGGTGAAGCTTTCCATGCGCGTGGTGGACCAGGAAACCGGCGAGGACATCACCGACAAGGTTGGTGCCAAGGCTGGCAAGCGAGAGGCTGCGCCGGAAGCTTGATTTTCTAGCCTAAGACGATTGAAAACGGCGCCGAAAGGCGCCGTTTTTGCGTTTGTGCAGTCCGCCGCCATATGGTGATGCGGCAAGAGAGTAAAGGAGCCGCGCCGATGCAATCTCCGAGACTTCAGCGGATTAAGATGATAGCTGCTGCTTCAGCCGGCAATGCTTTAGAATTCTACGACTTCTTTGTGTATGGCTTTTTTGCGCTCAGCCTTGGCAAGACCTTTTTCCCCGCGCAGAGCCAGACATCGCAATTGCTGCTGACCTTCGGAGCTTTTGGGGTCTCGTTTTTTGCGCGGCCGGTGGGTGCTGCGATCCTTGGTGCATACGCCGATTCTAAAGGGCGGTCAGCATGTATGATCTTGTCAATTTCCTTAATGACCATCGCTATTTTTATGATGGCGGTGTTACCGGGCTATGAGCGCATCGGCACTTTGGCACCGATGGGTATATTGCTGGCCCGGCTGATGCAAGGATTTGCATTGGGCGGAGAATTTGGCAGCTCGACAGCTTTGATGATTGAACACTCAGCCGGAACGGAAACCGAAGCTGCGGCGTGGCAAGGCGTTAGTCAAAATCTGGCCGGTTTATTCGCGGCGGGCATTGCATGGTTGCTTACAGGGCAGGGTGGGGCGTTTAGTTTCCAGCCTTTCCGCATTGCCTTTTTGGTGGGAGCGGTAGGTGGCATAGCGGCATTGCTGTTGAGGCGCAGAATTGCAGATGCACCGCAGTTTTTTGAGCAAAAAGAGGCGGCGCGGCAACGGCCGGGCGTGGTGTTCTCCAACATT
>JAGWIL010000448.1 GCA_028866335.1 Rhodospirillales bacterium | reverse complement strand
GCCAGCCTGGTGGAGCTGGAAGGCAATATCAGCCTGCAACCAACCCTGGCGGTGGATAGTTCCGGCCGGGTGATCCAGGCGGGCACCCTCACCGGCCAGGCGATCAGCCTCACCGGCACCAGCATCGCCTTGAACGGCACCGTGAACGGAACGGCGCTGGCGCTCGCCTCCTCAGGCGGTATCTCCCAGGCGGGCACCGGGGCGTTGGATATTTCCACCCTTTCCGGCAGCGGCAGCGGGATTCAGCTTGCGGGTGCCAACAGCATTGGCACTCTGGGCGCGCTGTCTGCCTCCGGGAACATTGTACTGGACAATACCGGCACCATCACGCTGGGCAGGGCGGTGAGTGCGGGCACCAGCCTGGCGCTGGCCACCAACGGGCTGCTGGAAGGCGCAGGCGGCAGCCTTACCGCAGCCACCATCGCGCTGGCACCTTACAGCAATGGCGCTATCGACCTCGGCGGCAGCAGCGTCGCTGGCCTGCAACTCTCCCAGGCGCTGGTGAGTGCCTTGAGCCCGGCGGCAGTCGTGGTTCTGGGCAATGCCAACGGGCATTCCGCCAGCTCCATCCTCACCGAAGGGGCAGTAAGCTTCGCCAACGCAATGCTCTCGCTGGACAGCACCGGCGGCATCACCCAAACCGGCACGCTCACCGGCACCACCATCAATTTCAACGCCGCCAGCATGGCCCTGAATGGGCTGGTAAATGCCAGCCTGCTCAACCTCTCCGCCAGCTCGGCCATCACCCAGGCCAGCACCGGCGCGCTGAACACCGCCACAATCTCCGGCAATGGCAGCAATATTCTGCTGGGCGGTGCCAACACCATCAGCACCCTCAACGCCCTTACCGCCACCGGCACCATCAACCTGCAAGACACCGCCGCACTGAATGTAAACAGCGCGGTGAGTGCCGCCGTGATTACGCTGGCGGCGGCTGGGTTGGATCTTGCCAGCCAGATCAGCGCCACCGGCCTTGCCGTGCTGAATAGTTCCGGCAGCCTCAGCCAGTCCGGTGGCGGGGTGAATGCGGGCACGCTCTCCGGCAGCATCGCCAGCGTTGCTAATTTGGATGGCACGCAGAATAGCATCACCACGCTGACGGATTTCACCGCAGGCGGCACGCTGAACCTTATCGACCAGACAGCCCTGACCCAGACCGGAACAATTGCGGGCACCAGCGTGACGCTTGCCGCCACCGGGCTGGCCCTGAACGGCAATGTAACCGCCACGGACAGCGCCGCCGGCAGCTTGAACCTGAACAGCACCGGCAGCCTGAGCCAGAGCGGCACGCTTTCCGGCAACAGCATCAGCCTCAGCGGCACCAGCATCGCGCTGGACGGCATTGTGGACGCCACGGCGCTGAACCTTGATGCAAGTGCGGGCATCAGCCAGGCCGGCACCGGCGTGCTTTCGGTTACCAGCCTCGCCGGCACCGGCACGCCAAGCGGTGCCATTCTGCTGGGCGGCACGGCCAATGCCATCGGCACGCTGGGGGCACTGGCGGCGGGGCAGAACATTCTCATCGCAAACGCCAGCACGGCGGTTATTGC
>JAGWIL010000447.1 GCA_028866335.1 Rhodospirillales bacterium | reverse complement strand
TCGATCAATGCCTTCTCGGTCAACATGGGCGGCACGACGGTCAGCTACAACGCCGTGAGCAACGCGATCACTGGGCTGGTAGTCGGCGACACCTACCAGATCTATTGCCACGATGTTGGCGGTACAGGCGGCACGAAAACATGGCTGGCCTACCTCGGCACGTCTACCGGGCTGCTAACGCTCGGTGACGATGTGGTGCTCGCCGGACAGGTCACGATCCCCAGCAGCGGCACCAGCGGCGGCGGCGGTACAGGCACATGCGTCTCTGTAAACGCATGGGTCATCCGCAAGAGCGGTGACAGGCATGAGTTTATTCGGGCGGGAGATGTCGGTCGCGGCGACTGGCTTCGCGTGGTCGACCCGATCACCGGCGGCGAGCGATGGGGCCGCGTGACCTACAGCGAGGCCAAAGAATCACCATGCGTGCGCGCGTCGACCGATACCGGCACCACGCTGACCTGCTCAGTGACCGCGCCGCTCGGCACGCTGGACGGAAGGGTGCTCGCGCCTGAGTCTTTCGGTGCGTGGCTGGCCGAGCGCGTCAAGGGCTTTTTCCGCCATCGTCGCGGAAAGCCCCCAGTGCACGTCGGGGTACAGCTAGTGCAGCACATCACATGCGAGGACACATTTTTTCTTGCGGGCGACGAGCAGCACGCGTTGCTGGCGCACCATAATTTAAAACCGTAGAAGGCGAGCCCATGTCCACCCCGATAACTACCATCCCTAATCGCCCGGCCGGCAAGCCGGTTTTCGATTTCCAGATCCTGCCCGGCTTCTGCCGCGTGCCGCTGGCGACCGTGAGCAACGACGGCTTGAATCTGGTCGTCACCGGCTGGGCCTACCAGATCGACAGCAGCGGTGCGCCGGTGCTCGACCCTGCCACCGGCGCACCGATCGCCACGACGGACAGCACGCGCACGATCCTGCTGTCCGGCATCCTCGCCGGCACGCACTCACTGTATGACGGCTGGTGCAAGTACACGCCGGATTCGCAAACGACGCTCACGGCGACAACGCTGCCGACGGGCTGGACGAGCGGCAGCGGCGCACCGACCGGCACGCAAGCCTACGGCGCCGGCTACTACGACACTGCGGCGGGGCAGGGCTGGACATACCAGCAGGGATGCCTTGATCAGGCTGCGCAGAGCTTCGCCGATGCTTTGGAAGCGCAGATCGACAACGCGGCGAAGCTATCCGCGCTCGGCCTCTGAGTCCGTGTAAATCCCCCTCGGCAGCCCGCATTGCTACGCGGTGTGCCAAGTGTGCCATGACCCCCGCAAAAGTGGGGCATTTCGTGGCACAGCGGCATAGCTAAGTGATTGATCGGTATAGTGCGAGATGCTGTAGGAACCGATTAGGAGGGGGCCGCTCTATCCAACTGAGCTACGAGGGCGCTTGATTTTGCTAGCTTTTTTCTCTGTCAACTGTGCCGGTGTGCCGGAATTGTGCCATTGCTCCAGCTTGGCGACCTCGGAAACGCCCTGATTCGGCGCGTGGTGCGCATACTTTTCCGTGACCTGCACCGAGCTATGCCCGGCCAGTTTCTGCACATGGT
>JAGWIL010000446.1 GCA_028866335.1 Rhodospirillales bacterium | reverse complement strand
GAGGCGGACGGCATGGCGATGCTGCAAAAGATGGTGCAAACCTGGCCGGTATTTTCCACGCTGCTTTCCAATATGGATATGGTGCTGGCGAAGGCGGATATGGGCATTGCCGCGCGCTATGCCGCCCTGGTGCAGGATGAAGGGCTGCGCGGGCGCATCTTCCCGCGCATTGTGGCGGAATATGAGCGGACCATACGCTATTTGCTGGCGATAACCGGCCAGGAGGCGCTGCTGGATCACAACCCGGTGCTGCGCCGCGCGGTGGTGAACCGGTTCCCGTATCTGGACCCGCTGAACCATGTGCAGGTGGAGATGCTGCGCCGCTACCGCGAACAGAGCGAGGGGGGCGAAGCCTCCGAGCGCATTCGCCGGGGTGTGCATATTTCCATCAACGGCATTGCCTCGGCGTTGCGCAATAGCGGCTAAAAGCTTTTGAAGTTGCGTTAAGGCGACGTTTTCCGAAACATCATTGCGCGATGGTGGGGGCTGGCATGACCAGAATCCAGCCTTGGGGCGGGTGACAGCGGCTCCAAAAAGCAGTAGGGGAGCCGCCAGTATTTTATCCGAGACCAATCAGGGACCATAGAACATGCGCGTTTATTATGACCGGGATGCCGACGTTAACCTCATCAAGAGCAAGAAGGTCGCCATTATCGGTTATGGCAGCCAGGGCCATGCGCACGCGCTGAACCTGAAGGATTCCGGCGTGAAAGAACTGGCCGTTGGCCTGCGCCCCGGTTCTGCCGCCGCCGCCAAGGCCGAAGGCGCGGGGCTGAAGGTGATGACGCCGGCCGAGGCCGCGAAATGGGCCGATGTGGTGATGGTGCTGACCCCGGATGAGGGCCAGGCCGATTTGTATTATAAGGACCTTGCCGAGAATATGCGCGACGGTGCGGCTTTGGCCTTCGCCCATGGCCTGAACGTGCATTTCAACCTGATTGAGCCGCGCAAGGATATCGACGTGTTCATGGTGGCCCCGAAAGGCCCTGGCCACACCGTGCGCGGCGAGTATCTGAAGGGTGGCGGCGTGCCGACCCTGGTGGCCGTGGCGCAGAACGTGACCGGCAATGCGTTTGAGATCGCGCTTTCTTATGCGTCGGCCAATGGCGGCGGCAAGGGCGGCATTATCGAGACCACCTTCAAGGAAGAATGCGAGACCGATCTGTTCGGCGAGCAGGCGGTGCTGTGCGGCGGCCTGGTGGAGCTGATCAAGGCCGGGTTCGAGACGCTGGTTGAAGGCGGCTATGCGCCGGAGATGGCGTATTTCGAGTGCCTGCACGAGGTGAAGCTGATCGTGGACCTGATTTATGAAGGCGGCATCGCCAACATGAACTATTCCATTTCCAACACCGCTGAGTATGGCGAGTATGTCACCGGCCCGCGCATCATTACGCCTGAGACGAAGGCCGAGATGAAGAAGGTGCTGACGGATATTCAGACCGGCCGCTTCACCCGCGACTGGATGCTGGAGAACCGCGTGCACCAGGCTAGCTTTAAGGCTGTGCGCGCCCGCAATGCCGCCCACCCGATTGAGGAAGTGGGTGCCAAGCTGCGCGG
>JAGWIL010000445.1 GCA_028866335.1 Rhodospirillales bacterium | reverse complement strand
TTTAGCAATCCATTAATTCCGGCTCTGTACCGTCATGGCATGTTGCATCAACGGCTGCTGGGGTCCGCGGACTCCTTACAAAAAATAATCGATATCATTCCCAGCCCGGTTTTCATCAAGGATGAGAACCATAAATGGATTTTGTTGAACGACGCCGCGACCCGCCTGCTCGGCGGCACGCGGGATAATCTGCTGGGCCGGTCTGACTACGATATTTTCCCGCCCGCCCAGGCGGCCCTCAGCTGGTCCTCAGATGATGAGGTTCTGGCCACAGGCCAGATGGTTGAGAGCGAGGAATGCCTTACCTTGCCTGCCTCGGGCTACACGCACACCATGATTATGCGCAAAACCCTATTGCATGTGCCGCCGGGGCGGCGGTTTCTGGTGGGTGTTGCATCTGATGTAACTGAATACCGCAACGCCGTGGCGGAGAATCATTTCCTCTCCCGGCATGATGGCCTGACCGGCCTGCCCAACCGTATTTTGTTCCACGAAACGCTGAACGACGCGGTGAGCCACGGCCAGCGGGCGCTCGACCAAGTCGCCGTGCTGCTGGTGGATTTGGACGGGTTTAAGGCCGTGAACGACGCCTACGGGCACGAGGCGGGGGATGAATTGCTGCGCGTTGTCGCCGGGCGGCTGAAAGGCTGCATACGAAACGCGGATATCGTCGCCAGGTTGGGCGGCGATGAGTTCGGCGTGTTGCTGCGGGGCAGCCCTTCCCTGCGGCAGGCGACGGAGCGCGTGGCCACAAATATCTGCGCCGCTATCGCCGCACCGGTTATGCTGCCGCAGACGCAGACGCGAATTTCCGCCTCAGTCGGCATTACCTATTTCGACCATGCCGAAATAAAGCCGGAGGAGCTGGTCCGCCAGGCGGACCTCGCGATGTACAGCGTTAAACGCTCTGGCCGCCACGGGCATAAAACCTACGAGCCAGCCCTGGAGGCCACCGCGAACCGCCAGTTGCATGCAGACCTTTTGCACGCTCTGGCGCGGCAAGAGCTGCATGTGGCCTACCAGCCGCTTTGGAACCCGCCCGATGGCTTGCTCACCGGCTATGAGGCCCTATTGCGCTGGCAACACGCCCATTTTGGCGATATCCCGCCGCGCATATTCATTCCCATCGCCGAGCAAAGCGGGCTTATCGCCACGTTTGGCGCTTATGTGCTGCGCGCCGCCTGTGCCGCCGCCCGCAATTGGCCGGAACATGTGCGGCTATGTGTCAACATCTCCCCCATTCAATTGGCCGACCGGCATTTCGCCGCAACCGTGAATCAGGCGCTGGCGGATTCCGGCCTGGCACCAAACCGGCTGGAGCTGGAAATTACCGAAAGCCGGTTGACGCTGGACCATGAGGACGCGCTACGACAGCTCCGCTTGCTGAAAGAAGAAGGCGTGCAGGTGGCGGTGGATGATTTCGGCACGGGTGCCGCATCGCTGGATATGATGCATCGCTTTGGGCTGAATCGTATGAAGATCGACCGGCGCTTCATCTCGGGCTTGCCCACCGACGAGCGAGGCTACGCGATCGTGCGCGCGTTGATCCGGCTGGCGCA
>JAGWIL010000444.1 GCA_028866335.1 Rhodospirillales bacterium | reverse complement strand
CCGGCACCATGCCAACGCGGTCTTCATGATCCTTGATTTCTTTAGGTACACCGATGCGCATTTGCTCTCTCCCGAAAGGCCAGAATACCCCGGCCGAATTATCTTCGAACAATACGGTGAATCCCGTGCCATTTTCCTCGTATTTTGGGGCTTGCACGGGTTATTATCGGTGATAAATTCGATAAATCAGAAATTTATGCGAATAAAGCTGCATGGTTAATCTGGACGAGACAGACCGCAAAATTCTCAATGCCCTTCAGCAGGATGGGCGGCTTTCAAATATCGAGCTGGCGGAGAAGGTAAACCTCTCCCCCTCCGCCTGCCTCAGGCGGCTGCACTTGCTCCTGCAAAGCGACCTCGTGGCCGGCACGCATCTGGTGCTGGACCAGAAAGCCGCGGGCTTTCCCGGCACCGCTTACGTGTTCATCACGCTGGAAGGCCAGGACCGAAAATTACTGGACGCATTCGAGGCACGGGTAAAACTCATCGCCCAGGTGCAGGAATGCTACCTTCTGGCCGGCCAGGCAGACTACCTTCTGCGCGTGGTGTATAACGGAGCTGAGGATCTGGAGCGCCTGCACTCAGAGGAGCTAACCCGCCTGCCCGGCATAAGGCGGGTGCAATCCACGCTTACCCTGCGCATGGTCAAACGCACGGCCCGGCTGCCTTTGTAATAGGTTAGGGAAGTGTCAGAAATTATTAAACTCTTCTTTACTTCAGGCACTATAACAATGCCGGGCAGCATGGCCGTGGCCTCCACCTCCAGGACGCGCTGCCGGGTGGCGGGCCGTGGTGGCCCGTCATCCGAGCAACGCATTACTCATGCCCCTGCCAGCGTCATTCCCTCAATCCGTAAGGTCGGCGCATCGGTGCCGCGTTTAAATTCCAAATTGTTCGCCGGGGTGAGGTTCAGGAACATGTCCTTCAAATTCCCGGCGATGGTGAATTCCGCCACCGGCTCGGCAATCTCACCATTGCGGATCATGAAACCCGCCGCCCCGCGCGAATAATCACCGGTCAGGCCGTTGATGCTGGAACCCATCATCTCGGTCACATACAGCCCCTCGGCAATATCGGCCATCAGCGCCTCGGGCGTCATGTCTCCTGGCTCCATGTAGAAATTGCTCAACCCTCCGGCATGGCCATTGGTTTTCAGGCCAAGCTGATTGGCGGAACGCGTATCCAGCACCCATTCCGTCAGGTGCCCGTCCTCGATAAAATTCATCCGCCGCACGGGCTGCCCCTCACGGTCGCACGGGCGAGACCGGCGGCCGCGCACGCGCAGCGGGTCGTCGATGATGTTGATGCCGGGGGCAAAAATCTGCTTGCCCAGCGCATCTTTCAGAAACGAGGTGCCGCGCGCGATAGACGCACCCGAAATGGCGCTGGCAAAATGGCCTAGAATGGAACCAGAGACCCGCGGGTCAAACAGCACCGGCAGTTTGGCTGTGGCCGGGCGCCTGGGGTTGAGGCGAGCCAAAGCACGGGCGGCGGCGTTGCGCCCAAGCAAGGCCGGGTCGCCCAAATCACTCCCATGGATCACGCTGTCATAATCGTAATCGCGCTG
>JAGWIL010000443.1 GCA_028866335.1 Rhodospirillales bacterium | reverse complement strand
AATTTGCTGCACATGCAGAGCTTTCTAAAATGTACGGATTTGATTGGTATTTCTGTCATCCATTTTGCTCTGGTGAGCGTGGTCTTAATGAGAATACCAACGGGTTAATTAGAGATTTCTTACCAAAAGGCACTGATTTCAATCTTATTGATGACGAAGAGATTTTGCGCATTCAAAATATTTTAAATATGCGACCAAGGAAAGCGCTTAATTTTAAGCGTCCAGTTTATGCCTTTATAAACATGTGGGAAAAATCCGCCAATCAACCGGATTTCATTGAAAGCGTCGCCTAAGAAGCAACTTTTGTAGCAGAAAAGTAAAAATAGAGCTGGCAAAAAATCAGTCAGCTCCGCAGCTGCATGTCTTAATGTGTATAAATGTTGTTGTTGGGTGGTTGTTTTCTTGTGGTTTTTGTCGTTATGGGCAGGAATTATGCTAAAATAATGGTCACGGTTCATAAAATGGAAATTCTATCCTAAATATTTTGCACTTTGATTTTTAATCTAGCATCTAATATCGGGACGTGAAGCGGAAGAAATTGCTGAACTATTTTTACAGATTCAAGAGCAACTACCAGATTATGAGGAGAATTTTATGACATACGCTGAAAGTTTGAAAAAAGAAGGAATCCAGCTTGGTGAACAAAAAGGTCGTCAAGAGTCACAGCTTGAGATAGCTAAAAAGATGCTAAATGCGGGTTTTGAGCAACAAAAGGTTGTGGAATTTACTAATCTTAGTCTAGAGCAGATTAAAACCTTACACTAGTTTGTGTAGTGTAGGGTTTATCTATAGTGGCTATGCAAATTAGCCTTTAAATAATGCGTTACGCTTGGCATTTTCATTTGACTTGGCGTAGAATTGAGCTGTTACAGCGATATTACTGTGACCAAGAAGGTCTTTGATTGTTGCTAGATTTACATCTCTATCTACCAAGCTTCGTGCAAAGGTATGCCTAAATATGTGTAAGCCTGATTTATGAATACCCGCTTGCTGGAGTAGGGTTTTAACCACATCAAACAGCGAGCTACGATTGCATTGATTGCCGTGGGTAGATAAAAATAAATATGGGCTGTCGGTCAAACGATTTAGCTTTAAAAATTCTAGGTTATCCTTTACTTCATCGTGTTGTAGGTAGGTGAAGCGCTCTTTATTGCCTTTGCCGTAGACCAAGATAACGTAGATGTAGCCATGTTTATCATCATAATGCTCGGCAATACCTGACCATTTTATATTAATTAGTTCTGATATGCGCACACCGGTATGTAGTAGAATCTTAATTAGTAGAGAATTTCGTTGCGCTAAATATGACTTTTTAGCATCGAGAGTGATCAAATAATTAAGCAATTTGGCTTGTTCGTTTTGGGCAAATGAATCTTTTTCTTTTTGCTCGGTTTTGATTTTGATTCCATCGAGTTTAAGCTTGAGAAAACCGAATTTCTCCAAATCAGAGTCGGCGATAAAGTATAAAAATGATTTTACTACTGTTAAATGCAGTTTTTGCGTATTTTTGCTTAAACCATCGCGGGTAAGTTTATTTAGATAATTATTTAAGAAGTATTTTGTTAAATC
>JAGWIL010000005.1 GCA_028866335.1 Rhodospirillales bacterium | reverse complement strand
ATCGTAATGTGAATGTCAAATTAAAAGTAGTTGAGAAAGGTCATATAAAGCATTTAGACAAGCTAGTGAATGATCCTCATCCGTGGGTTAGATCTGAAGTAGCTAAACATGGCCATCCTCAACATTTAGATAAACTAGTGAATGATCCTGATTGGAGGGTTAGAACACAAGTAGCCTCTCATGGTCACCTTCATCATCTAGATAAACTAGTTAATGATCGTAATGTGAAGGTTATAAATATGGCTAAGAAAAGATTAAAGAAATTGAAAAATTCCATAGACAGAAAATGACGTATTCAAATAGCGGTGTAAGTCAGGCTAAAGCTATAGGCTTTGTAGAAATAGATCCAAGTTGTTCTAACATAACAATTCAGACGTACTCTACTTCTATTCATCCCAATCAACCGTTTACGGTTACAGGCTCAATGTCTGCAACAGGATCACCCTCAATCTCTGTTGGAATAACTACTTATAAAAAACAAAGACCTGCTATGCTAACTTTAGCTACAGTTTCTGGTCAGTCCTGGTCTGCTACTCTTTCTACGGAATATCTAAACTTTTATATTTGGGCTGAGTATACTCTACAAGATAGCATATTTGCTGTATCTTGTTTGGTTCCAACTGCTTCAGCCAGTCAAACAGTTTGTCCTGAGCCTGAATCTAGAGATGAAAGCTCCACTAGAAACTTTAGACGTGAATATGGAATATATGAGCCTTTAGAATACAATTATTATGGTGGAGATACGACTTTTTATTACGGCGGAACGTAAATGAAACCTTTAAATTTAAACCAAAAACTAGCTCTAGCTTCCATTAGACATCCAAAACATACAGAGAAATTAAAATCAGACTCTAATCCTTTAGTTGTCCGCACAGTGGCTTCTAATTCGCCTGAGCATCATAATTATATCTATAATAGACCAGATATTAAAGACAAATCTATGAAGTGGGTTAGGTTTGATTTAGCTGAACATGGAAATGAAGAGATTAAGAATCATATCCTACATAATGATACAGATTCTGATGTAATTAATAGTTTAGCTTGCAGAGCAAATGACAAATTTAAACATAAGATGTTAGATACTCCTAGACTCTATCATAAAAAATACGAATTAGCTAGATACAATATTGCTAGATTAGGAAATGATAGTCACAGAGATAGGTTAATAGACGATAAAGGTTCTTTGGTTAGGCAATACGTAGCGAATCGTGGTAATGAGAATCACGCTAGAAAATTATTGAATGATCCAAATCTAGATGTAAGAAAAGTAGCTAAACGCAGATTAAAAGAATTAGGAGTAAAGAATTAATGCCTATTCAAGAAGCTACTATTGGTCAGCAAACAACTGCCGATGCTTATTTCTACGAAACTGATGGCACTACCCCTTTAGCTGTATCTGCACCTGTAACCTTTTTTGTAAGGAATCAAAACAATCTTTTAATTGCCTCTGGTTCATGCACGCAGGACGCAAACTATGCAGCACATTGGATCTCTACTTTTACTATTCCTAACAACTGTACTCCTACTCAGCCTAACGCTAATTATTCTGTTGTGTTTGTTGCTACTGTCACTACTCCAACTGGTATTGGCAATCAAACCGTCACTAATACTCAGAATCAAACGTTCTTTTTCTCAGTTGTTTCACAAGTTCCAGTAGATACTCAAGATACTGCTATTCTAATTTTAGAATGTCAGCCTTTTACTGTTAATTTAGTTTTGCCCTATTCCACTCTACAAACTCTATCTTTGCGTTTTGTTGGAGCACACGGCGAAACTATAAACTGTATTGATACTTCAGGTGTAAATTTATCTGCTCCTATCCAGACTAATCAAGGCTACGTTTATCCAATTCCTGTAGATCAATGCTACTCGGGACAATTACCTGCAACTATTTATGGTGTATTTCCTTATTTTGCTTACATGAACTATACAGCACCAAACGGTCAGCAAGAAACTACTGTTTATACGACATATGTAGTTAATACACCCGCTATGGTCTTGATGAATGATATCCAAAGATATGCTGATAGGATTAGAAACAAAGATATTATACCTCAATTAAGAGTAACTCAATTAGATCTATTGCACTTTGCTATGCAAGGTGTCGATATGCTGAGTGCAGAACCTCCTTCTAATTTTGTTTTTAATTTTAGAAGTTTGCCTAATCAATTCTTTTTCTATGCTCAGACAGCCGGGTGTATTAAACTTTTAGAAGCACAGTATTTAGGTTACGGCATGAGCACCTTCAATTTTCAAGGCGCGTCGGTTAGTTTAGATTATGATCCTACCCCTTATATTTTACAAACTGTGGATCTCTTGAGACAGGATTTTACCAAAGCGTCTTTAGCTAAGAATCATTGGGCTAGGTCTGGAGGTGGTAGAGGATCTATTGCTACGAGCGGTGGGGTTTGGGGCCCGAGCGCCAATCTGGTATTTACAGTTTCACCATATTCAATGCCTGGAAACTTCCCGGTTTTGCCTTTCCTTGGATAAAACAATATTATTACAGAGAAATGCTTATGAATTTGTCTTCAAAGATGGATCATTATACAAATTTATGTGGAATGAAATTTGGATTGTTAAAGATTTTAAAATTAAAGACAAATAGAGTAAATAAACCCCATCGTTACCTTTCATGAGGTAATAAAGGATTAGTATGACAAAACCTCTAACCAATAACCAAAGATTAGCCCTAGCCTCGATCGGTCACCTCCATCATCTAGACAAGCTAGTTAAAGATCCAGATGATGAAATTAGATCTGAAGTAGCTAGACATGGTCATATGAAACATCTAGACAAACTAGTGAGTGATCCTGATCCCAGTGTTAGATGGGAAGTAGCTAGTCATGGTCACATGAAGCATTTAGATAAGCTAGTGAATGATCCGGCTTGGGAGGTTAGAGAACAAGTAGCTTCTCATGGTCATAAGCATCATCTTGATAAGCTAGTGAATGATAGAGATTCTTCAGTCAGGTTAAAGGTTTTAGAGAAAGCTTATCCAGAACATTTAGCTAAATTATCTAAAGATAAAGATGAAGAAATTAGAAGAATTGCCAAATATAAATTAAACCAATTAAAGAAGCAAGGTAAATAAATTATGGTAAATGAGAATTAGATACTCATGTCCGTACCGCAGTTTTTACAAAAAATTTCTGCATATGAATATAATTTATTTTGAATGAGTATTACATATGTACAGACCAAAAATTGCAAAAATATCGGCTAGATCTTTTAGAAAAGAAAAATATAGCACAAAACCTTCATCTAATTTAGATTGGTATACTGCTAGAGCTAAAAGATTAAAACTAGATAATTTTGCATGTCAGAAATGTGGATCTCAAGATAAAATAGAAGTCCATCATATCATATCAGTAAGCAGAGGTGGAAATCATAGCTTATCTAATCTAATTACCTTATGTCACAAACACCACGATAAACAACATAGACACCATATTAGACGAAAGAAATAGAGGATTATATATGTCTAAATTTACAAACAAAATTGGATTCCTAGTCAAGGCAGCTGTACACGAAGCACTGGCCAAGACATACGGTAAAAAGATCATGGAAAGGGCTTCTAAAGACTCTACCCTTCCTATGATGAAGGCTGAAATTAATGAGGCACCTGGCGCGGATATGGTAGAGAAACTTACGCATCACATTATTTCTCATGCTCCGCATGACAAGTATAAGCGTTGGATGGCAAAGTCATACTCTGAAGGAGGAATTCCTCAACTTACTGACTTGAGCAAAACTGGCCATGCTCTTGAGCTTTTTCATAAGCATTCAGCTAAGCTACCTCAGAAAGATATTATGTCCTATAAGGGGTTTCATGACCTTTCAAAGGCTGTTGAGCCCCATGCAGGTACGAGCAAGTCTGCTGAAAAGAAGGGCGCCTCTCAGGGATTCATCGATAAGAAAGAAGCAACTTTGGTTCATGAAAGTCCCGAGTTTAGAGTAGTTATTCCTCACACGGAAGAAGCCTCAAAGCACTTCGGTAAGAATACAAAGTGGTGTACTGCTGCTGAGCATTCCAGAAATTACTTTAACGATTATGCTCCCAAAGGCAACTTGATGTATTTTCTTAATAAAAAAGAAAATAAGCGCCACGCTATTTTTGTTCCTAAAAAATCTTTTGAGAACAATGAGTATCTACGCCCTGAAGCGTTTGATGAAGAAGATAAATCAATGTCGCCAAAGACTGTAATGGATCTCCATGAGTCAGCCAAGAAAGATATTGAAAAGCACGTTCCTTCAGTAGCTCATAGAACCACTCTTGGTTATGAGACTGATCCTGATGAGATCGAAACACTAGTTAGAAAGCACATAAAATAAATAATATCCTGAATAGATTTAAATCTATTTGGGCTTTATCTAAGGATAATTAAATGGCTACAATTAGACCGCGACTTTCAAAAGTACTGTCTAAGACTATGAATGCTTTACCTGCTCTTAGCCTTCAGTCTTATACTGCAATTCCTACCTCCAATTCTACTGTGTTTAGAATTACTGCGTCTTATGCAAGTTCAACTAAAGAGCTTACCATTGCTGATGCAGTAACGATGTGTACTGCTTCTCTCGGCGATCAGTTTTCTCTAGTTCCAGGGTCAGTTGAGGTTGTTGCTAGAACAAATTACAAAGATGTATTTAGTGGAATTATTACGGCCAACACAATTTCTGAACCTGTGACTGCTGCTGATCTAAAGACTAAATATAAGCTTGTATCTGCTAATGTGTTTATGGATGACGAAGCTAGTATTTGGCAACTGGTTGGAGATGGAGAGTCTCGTAGACTGGTTCAAGCCATTAAGGAAGACTTGAGCAAGATCCTTGAATCCAGACTAGCTAGAAAAGGATCTGAGGTAGTTGCTTCTTACAATACAAATTTTGTAGGTGTTACTCCAGAGCGTGGCGACTATGCTCTTTATTATAGTGTATCCGCCATGGATTATGATTACGGCTACGCAGTAGTAGCTGGGGACAGTATCTATGTAGCTCCTCGTAATCGCAATGTAGTTGAAAAGGTTGTTTCAGAACAGATTATCGACTGTGTTGAAGCGTCCTCTCTGCCTCCCGATAAACAAGATCATCGCGTCCTTAGCATGATGTTTAATACACCTAAGGTTACAAATCAAAACTTTAGTCCTGATATGGCTTCTGAGTATCTAAATTATATGCGCCAGATTTACGCAGACACCCCTTACTTTACTCGTTTGGAAGAATTGGTTTCTCTTCGCAGAAACCTTGCCAATACAAACGCCCCACTGATGACGATGGAAGCATAACATTATTGCATCGTTTGTCTGTATTTAAACACAGACACTTAAGGAGACTTTACTAGATGGCCACTGCAACTGTTGTACAGGGAGAAACCCTCACTTATTCACAAGTTGGGTCTGTTATTACCAATGACCTTCCTCTTCGTACTATTAAAAACCTACCTATGACTACACAAGACTTGTTTAACAACAATGTTACTGGTCTAAATATGCTGGTAGCATCTTGCACTGCATCGGCTGGCTCAGGTACAAACTCGTTTGTTATTCCTGCGACTGTTACCACCGATCAAGGCACTTATGACGGTGTTTCTTATAGCGGTGTAAATGTTACTTCTACAGGCACCGTTACTGGAGTAGCAATTCATTTCCCTGCTACCACTCAAGTAGGTCAGACTCTAAAGTTGACCTTCGATGTAGCAGTAACCAGTGTTAGCATTGTTCTACCCGCAGGTTACACTATTCAAAATACAGCTTATTCCTCTGCTTTTGCTGCTACTGCAAATGAAGTAATCAATTTTGCTTTATATGAAGGTTTAATCTGGAAGAACGTCTAAGTTAATTACTAGGTAAATAACAAAAGGGTTGTAGGGTTTGTTTCTCTACAACTCTTTTGTTTTATGTCTAAAGTTTTAGAGTTAGCTATGAAACCTTTAAATTTAAAGCAAAAAATAGCTCTAGCTCAAATCGGTCATCCTCAACATCTAGACAAGCTAGTGAATGATCCTGATTGGGAGGTTAGATTACATGTAGCTAAACAAGGTCGCATGAAACATCTAGATAAACTAGTGAATGATCCTGATTGGCGGGTTAGATCTGAAGTAGCTAAACATGGCCATCCTAAGCATCTTGATAAGCTAGTCAATGACCTGGATTGGTCGGTTAGAAAACAAGCAGCTAAACATGGCCATCCTAAACATTTAGATAAGCTAGTGAATGATCCACATCTGGATGTTAGATGTCATGTAGCCTCTCAGGGTCACCTCCATCATCTAGACAAACTAGTGAATGATACTCATTGGTGGGTTAGAAATCTCACCGAGTACAAACTAAAAGATTTAGACCGTTAACTTGGATTAGCCAACTAAGAAAGAATCAAAATGCAGTTAAAAGATAGGTTATCTACTCATTTAATTACAGCACAAGGGTCAGAAGATATACCGGAACTAAGAATTCTAGTAGATGATCCTTCACACAGGTTAGCGCAAAAGATATATAAAACCTATATATCTCAAACAGATTTTGCAAAGTTTCATAGCTTTCTAATTGATTTTGATAGATTATTAGCTAGATTTGGAGGTCAGGCTCAACCTCAAATGAGACGTCCAAGCTAAATTAAAAGGTAATAAATAATGTCTAAAGATTTTGAAAACATACCCGCTCTATCTGCACAAGAACAAGATGAAGCAGCCAATGTTGAAGCGGATCATAGATTGAAATTTAGATTGATTAGATCAGGTAACCCTAAATACTTGAATAGATATGTAAACGATCCAGACGCTTCCGTTAGGCGAAAAGTGGCAAAATATGGTGGTATTAAATACTGTATGGAATTAGTGCATGACCCAGATGATTCTGTTAGAATTGAAGTAGCTAAGAGAGCTAATAGAAACATTGCTAATCTAATGCTCAATGACCCAAATGAGACTGTTAGAAAATATGCAAAGTTGACTCTGGCTAATCAATTATAAGTAGACATAAATGAAACCTCTAACTCTAAACCAAAGAAAAGCTCTAGCTAAAATCGGTCATTCTTATCATTCAGATAAGCTAGTTAATGATTCTGATGAAGTTGTTAGATACCTTGCAAAGAATAAACTAAAGGAATTAAAGAATGAGTAATTCCATAGAACCTTCTGGTTCTAATTTAGAAGAACAAACTGCTGAATTTACTGAAGGTTGGGAAGGCTTTGAGTCTTGCCCTTATCAAGACTCAGGTGGGACGTGGACTATTGGATGCGGTAGTACTCGAGACATAAACAATAATCCCGTAACTCAAGATACCCCTTGTATATCAAAGCAAGAGGCCACTGATCTACTAGCACGAGATTTAAAATCATCGTTTGATGTTATTGCTCAAGACGTTTCAGTACCTTTAACTGACAATGAGAAAGAGGCTTTAGCTGATTTTATTTACAATGTAGGTCAAGGGAATTTTGCTTCTTCTACTCTTTTGAGGCTTTTAAATGAAGGTAATTACACTGAGGCTGCTCAGCAATTTTTGAGATGGAAGTATGTACACGGTCAGGTTATTGCTGGTCTATTAAATAGAAGAGTTGCTGAAATGAAAATGTTTGAGACATAAATGGAACCTTTAACTGAAAATCAAAGAATAGCTTTAGCTAAAATAGGACACCCTAACCATCTTGATGATCTAGTTAATGATCCTAATTGGTGGGTTAGAAAACAAGTAGTCTCTCATGGTAACCTTCAACATCTAGATAAACTAGTGAATGATTCTCATGAATGGGTTAGATTACAAGTAGCTAAACAAGGGCAGATGAAGCATCTAGATAAACTAGTGAATGATCCTCATTGGGAGGTTAGAAACCTTGCAAAGAATAAACTAAAGGAATTGAAAATGAGTAATTCTACGTTTTCTGACCTAAATCTAATCAACTGAGAGTAAGATGACAAAAGACAACGTAATAAATTTTGACAAGTTTGATAAAATCAAAAAGAAAAAAGTCATTCAAGTAAATGATGACAGTTCACAAGAGAATCTTTCACCTAAAGAGCTGGCTAGAAGACAAAAACTTGAAAAAGAAGTAATAAGAATAAACAAGCGTTATAAAAGACTAGCTTTAGCAATGAAAGAAGCTGACTCAGATATTCAGACAAACATCCGAGTTCTTAAATACTGTTTTGATATGTCTGTTAGATTATTGCCTATTGCTGAAGAAATTTATCAGACGTACAAAAATGAAAGATCTGTATATGCTCTTACTGCTCTAACTACCCAAGTCAGAGAGTTAAGCAATGATTTGCGTATGTTATCTTCCAATGATAAAACCATTGAGCATATACTTGAATCTATATTTCTACCCTCACTAAAACTGGTCTTGCAACATTTTATAAACGATTTTTCTGATTTGAAAAAAGAAATTATCGATACTGTTCCTCCTAAAAAAGCTAAACAGTTAAAACTTAGAATGAATAAGATGATAAAAGCTCAAGGGCAATTGCTACAAGATATTAGCTCTTCAGTAGAACAAAAAGTAACAGATCATTTTGAGTAAAAGCTTGAGATGATTATACTGTAAGTAAAGAGTATCCAAGTCTTTACATGATTATATAAAGCATTGATAGTTGCTGCTTGTAAGTCAGTATCTCAGATAGAAATAATCTTTACTTGCAATGAACCGTAAAGTTTTCCTAATGAAAGTTTATTTAGTTGAAGGATTGATAGGTGATTCTATTAGTTGTTTAGAGTTTTTAAAGCACATTAGAAACACATATGGTTCTGTAGAATTTGGACCTGGATTTAACAAGTGGGTTTTTGATGGACTACAATTAGATAAGAGTTACACCTTCAATGAGAACTTGACTAAAGAAGAAGCGGATTTTTGTATTAGTTGTTCTAATTCTTGGCAATGGTGCTATAGCAAACAAAGATGCCATATGAGTGAAGGACATTTCTACTATAACAACATTACGCCGCCTTCTCTTCCTTACTCATTTCCCTTTCTACAAAATGAATGTAATTTAGATAAGGGAATAGTGTTTGCACCCTTTTCACGAACAGATGATAATGGAAGCAAGTTTTGGAATTTAAATAATTGGTTGGCTTTAGCTAAAAATCTACCTAAACCTATTTACGTTCTAGGGTCTTCTACTCATGACGATATGAGTATTTTAGATAATCAAGAGGGTGTCATAAAACTCTTTGATCAGGATTGTAAATCAGTTGTGAGCTTGTTAAAGTCATGTAAAATGCTTGTATCTATTGATACTGGTATATCTCATTTAGCTCACTATTTAGGTATGAAAAATCATGTACTGTTGTATCCAATAGTATCTATGCAAAAATTTGCCAATAATCCAAATACAGTCTATGAAGTCTATGATTGGCCGAAAAATGTATCAGTAGATAGGATGTTAGAAATGTGCAACAAAGCACTTAATTTTGGAGAACAAAATGAGTAGATATTATTCAATAACGACTGGTGGGGTAGTATAATCTAACAACAGAATTATGCAATAATTGAAGTACTGTGTTAACATAAATGATAACTATTTATATTAAAGAAACTCAGGTTGGTGACTCATTAACTTTTTTACCGACATTAGATCATTTCGCTAAAGATAATAAAGTTAGATTTGGCCCAATTTTTAATAGTTGGGTTTTAAATTGTATACCAAAAAATTGTGTTTTCGATAATTCTTTAACAGAAGAGGAAGCTGATTATGATTTAGTCTCAGTTAGAGGGTGGTCACATGCAGCCAACAATAATCTGCATCTAATTCAAGGGTACTTTATTGGGTGTGATATATCGATTAACACAGATTATACCTATTCTTTTTCGGATACAGATTACCAACAGATAGATATTGTTATATCTCCATTTTCTTCTACTAAAGATCTATCTAAATGTGGAAAATCTTGGGAATATAGCAAGTGGATTGATCTAATGAATAGCTTTCCAAAAGAATATACAAAGACCGTTGTTGGTGCATTAGATGAAGATTATTCGTGGGTTCCTTATAAAGGAGACATACAAATAGTAGCAGGCAAATCTGTAGCTCACATAGCTTCTTTGCTCAAGACAAGTAAACTATTTATATCTATAGATGCGGGTATATCGCATTTGGCTCATCTTATTAGACAAAAGAACCATGTCTTATTGTACCCTCATGTAGGGCCAGTAGCTGAAAATTTTTTCAGTAAAAAATATACTATCTATAACGAGCACTCCGATATAAGATGTGTATCTTTAGATACGGTCCAAGAAATGTGCAACAAAGTACTTGTGGACTTTAATCACTCACCACTTTAACTTTAATTAGAGGTAAACATGAAATTTTACGGTGATGCTCCTTATGCTTCTATGGAAATGAAATATGATCCATTGCAACATGAGCTGTTAGTTAAGACTCTAAAGGAACAGAATATCACTGTAGCTATTGAAACTGGAACTTACTTAGGTCTAGGTTCAACTACAAATCTAGCAAAAGCCTTTATTGAAGCTCAAATAGTTAATCCAAAAGTCTTCACTATGGAAGCCAATAGTGAAAGTTATTACAAGGCAAAAGATAATCTAAAGCTCTACTCTTTTATAGAGCCTTTGTTTGGTTGTAGCTTAACTATGGAGCATATAAATAAAATTGCAGATGATGAGGCTTTAATTCATCCTGAAAATTATCCTGATGTCTATCTCGATTTTAGAGATAATCAAGATGGCAGGCAAGGCTATATTGCTGAAAGCATAGGCGCTGGTTTAGATAATAATAATAAGGATTGGAAGGGATTTAATCTGCTTCCAGATCTGCTCAACATGTATAAACATTATAATCCTCTAATTCTTCTTGATTCAGCAGGAGGCTTGGGGAAACTAGAGTTTGAAGCTACTATGGAAATAATGAAGGATAATGATTTCGTTATGCTTTTGGATGATGTAGAACACGTCAAACACTTTAGAAGCTTAGAGTACATTAAGCAATCTTCAAATTTTGAGCTTGTAGCTACTCAAAATGGTTGGGCTCTGGCAATCTACAAAGCCTAATTTAGTAAAAGTCTAATCGTATTTATGATTAGATCAAATATTTATCTGGTAAATAAAGTTTGGTTAAAAGACAAACTTTTATCTAACTAAGGAGTTTTAAAAATGGTCTCACGTCGTAATCTTTTACGTAATGCTGCAATTGCCGCCCCTTTAGGTGCTCTTGCTGCTTGCACAACTTCCACAGTCAACGGGGTATCTACAGTAACCCTAAATGTAGCTGCCGTCGATAAGTGGGCTACTGCTTTTGAGAATGCAGCTACTCTAATTGCGGGTTTGCCTGGTATTCCTGTAGCAGCTTCCGCTGCAATTAACGTGGTGAATGCTGCTGTAGTTGCTGATTTAGCGGCTTTCAATGCCGCTGCTGGTAGCCAAGTTACTCTCACTTTTAATGGCACTTCCATTCCTAAGGCAATTACTTCTTTACTTGCTGATGGTAACGTCTTGCTTACCGATGCAAGAGGAGCCATCACTGGAGTACCTACACAGTATGCTCAGATTGCTCAAGAGTACATTAATGCTCTTGCTACTATCGTAAGCATTTTTGAAGCTGCTGTAGGCTCTGTGTCTGCCAAGCTGTCTACGACTTCAATGACTGAGCAGCAAGCTCTAAATGCACTCAAGGTTGCTAACTAATGTCGGGCAAACTCGGTTGTATTGTTACTCCCGAAACTAAAGCCTTTCATGCAACTTTAAAACTAACCCCATCTTCAAATGCAGATCTACCCGCTTGGTCTAGAATTGAAGGTACACCTAGAATTGGCAAGGCTAATCTTACTGTAGGCTGTTGTGCTGCCGTAGCAGCAGTTATGAGAGTCCAGAGTGAATTAGCTTTTATCAAGGATTTTACTCCTATATCTGAATATGAAGCTCTTAGAGTGTATTCTATTGTAGGAGGTTATGACCCAAGCAAGACTCAGCCTGATGGATATAATCCTACAGATAATGGTATTAATCCTGAGGTGCTGTTTCAATGGTGGAAAGAGAATCCAATTTCTGGGTATAAACTGCTTTACTCTAATGCAATTAATCCTGTTGATTTAGTGGGATTAAAAGCTAGTGTTAGATACTATCGTGGTGCTTACTTGGCTATGGAATTATCTTTGCAGAACCAGAACCAGAACCCTTTGTTGCCAGACGGAACAAAGGGTTCATGGGGAGGTCATGCAGTTTTTGACGATGGGTACATTGCTGATAGGTTTGATGGAACCTCTTGGGCTCAAGAACTATCTCAAACGGACTCGTATTTTACTAATCAGTTTGTTGTAGCAGCTTGGGCTTTGGAGATTGCCAAAGCTTGAGTAATAAAAAGGAATGTATTTGTTTACATTCCTTTTTTAATGTACAAAGTAAAACATTTTTAGAGCTTTTTATAAAGCGACTAGCACAACATATAAACAATACTGAATCATAGGTAGAAGTATGGACCCTAAAGATTTACATGTCGTATCTAGTATTTTTAATCCAAAAGGTTATAGATCAAGATCGTTAAACTACTACAAGTTTATTGATCATATGATAGAAAGTAAGGTAAATATAAATATCATAGAGTGTGCTATAAAAGGCGCTGATTTTACAACCGCTCATGATAGTAGGATAAATCAAACTTGGGTTAGATCAAATTCAGCTCTATGGATGAAAGAAAATCTATTAAACATTGCAATAAACAAGCTACCTTCAACTGTAAAATATTTATTGGTTGCTGATGCAGATATTGAATTTAAAGATGTTAATTGGGTTCAAAAACTAATAGAAACACTGCAAAAATACCCTGTGGTACAGGCATGGCATAAAGCTGTAGATTTGGGTCCAAAAGGTATGCCCATGCCTGTTAATCATTTAAATGAAATGAAGCACGAATCTTTTGCTTTCTATTATAAAAAGTTTGGAACAGTTACTCAAGAAATGCAGATGTATGCTCATCCGGGTTACGCAGTAGCATATAATATGGAAGCACTTAGAGATATGGGTGGTCTATTTGAGCACGCTATTTTAGGTGGAGCAGATAGATATATGGTAACTTCATGGATAGGTAAACATGAATATTGGTTTAATGAAAATGCTCACTCAGAAGAATTTTTAAGATACTCTGAAAAGTGGGTAAATAACGCCTATAAAGTAGTAAATGGAAATTTGGGGCATTTGAATTGCAATATTAATCATAGCTTTCATGGCTATAAAGTAAAGAGAAACTATTTAGGTAGAAAGTTTATTCTAAAGGATCATGCTTTCAATCCAGAGACAGATATATTTAAAAATAGTTATGGCGTATATGAGTTTGCTGGAAACAAACCTGGTATGGAAAAAGATATAAGTGATTACTTTGAATCTAGACAAGAAGACGAAGATACACATTTAGATCAAGTTATCTAAACAAAATAAAAGCCATGTGAAAATCCTTCACATGGCTTTTTCTACGGCTAAAATTTGTACTAATTAGCATTTACATTCGGTGATCCAGTATCTATAACTGCTCCACAAACACAGACGCTACCTACAACGGCAATCGCATTTCCATCTACAATGACGTTTGAGACAGGGCTAGATGATATTGAATTTGTCCCGTGTTCGGGACAATAATAACTTGAGCCAACATAAGCAGTAGCTATTCCATTTGTTTGAACATTGCTACTTCCACTTAGTATTTGTCCTATGTAAGAACCGCCATGAGATCCTGTATCTCCCACTCTAGAAACTGCAGGCATTAGTCTAAACCTTTATTTTTTCATATTCCAAGTCATTCTTCATAAAGTAATCATGTAGATCCATGTCTTTGCTACCATGAAGCTCAGAAGTTAATCGACAAACAGCGTGTGCTGCATTATTCTTGGTTAAAGCTTCATAAGTAGCTTGATAAACAGAGTCGTCTTGAGTAATATCTTGATGCCTTGGAATGTGAATTATGATTGTCTTTGCATCAGGACTTTGCAAGATCTTCTTTACTTCCCTACGATAATCAAGTCCCATTTTTATCTCCTTTGACTGTTTTAGCTAGTTTTACCAAGTACTTCATGTCTGGTAATTCTATTTCAAGTTTTTTACAAACCTTTGCGTATTCCTGACCTTCTCTAAACTGCTTCCAGCCCTGTAACAATTTAGCTCCGTCAGCAGATTTTAACCAACCTACAAATTCTTTTCTATAGTTTTCTACTTGATCCGATCTAAGATGCTCTGCCCACTTTGTATTCAGTGCCGATAGAGAAAGCTTACCATCAAAATATTCAATTAAAAGAACTTTGATAATTTCTCTATTAGCATGAGACGTGCAAAAATAAACAAAGTTGTTCCATCTTTCTAAGAAGAAAGTGTCACTTCTACTATTTACTAGGGATTGTAAAACGTCTAATTTTCTTATTTTGATAGGTTTGCTCTCTTTTGATTTATACTTGTCAAAAAGTTCTGAATACTTTGCAGGAACAAAGTCAAACTTGTAACTTAATGAATCTACATTTCTTTTTACATCAAGCCAATGTAAATTCTTTATCGAATGAAGGTTTAAAGGACTATCAAAAACTATGAGAGTTCCTTTAAACTTTGAGAGCATTTTACTATTTGCTCTTAGAGCATTAACATTGGGTACGAGCAAAATCTTTTTGTTGCTGAAAGTGTTCTTACTATCGAACAATACAGCAGTTTTTTCACCTAGCTCTTTATCAATAGCAAATTGAGCAGAAGAAAGAGAAGTAACGCACGCACCAAAAACTGCTTTTGCCATTACTCTTCCTCTTTCTTTTCCTCTTTAGGTTCTTCTTTAGGCGGTTCAACTGGAACGACGTCCGCTTGAGGAATAGCGTCGCCTTGTACTGGAAACTTTCTTTCAGTCATTTCAAACTCCTTAAAACTTTGCAGATTTATCAGATAGATTAAGATTAGCTGCTCCCAAAACGTCCTTCATAGCCCATGCGCTTTGGTCTAAATCTTTAATTATAAGCTCAATTTCTTTATCTTTCATTGCAAGTTTAGCTAAAAAAGTTAAAGGTTCTTCCAAAACAGAGTCAATAGCTTGACGTCTTTCACTGGCAGTTCTGTATTTTGAAAGAGAGTTTGGATATTGACTCGCCAAGTACCCTTTTATTACTTTAATATGCTCTTCCAACTTTGCAGAAACTCTATAACACTTTACCTTTATTTCAACCAGCCTGGATCTATAAGCTTGGTTCTCTAGGGCAGCGTCAGTAAATCTTTTCTGAAATGACTGTAGCAACTCTTCAGTCTTTAATTTTCTAACTTGCCTAGTGATATGTAGAGTATCAACTTCTTTTTCTAATCCCTTTAGATCAATTGTATAGCTACCATTTCTAAGAGCTTTGAATAAAGCAATAACTCTCTTGTCTTTCTTAGCTTTTTCCAAAAATCCTTTTTTCATTATAACCTCTAACCGAATTTTCTGGTTGCTTGTTTGTCATGAGTAGCAATATATTGAATAGTATCGTCCAAAACAAAAACACTTAGGTTATCAGTAGTCAAAAGAACATTAGCATTATCAGAAAGTTCTTTGGCATCAGTTGATTTGGGACCGCTTATTAAGACATCGCCTTGTACCTTGTGTTCCATTTTTGGAAGATTGATGATAAAACCTACATTGTAGTCATCAAATCTTAGAGTATGTAACTCTCCATAGAACAATTCAACAGTGTTTGCATCTACAGATAATTTAGTATCTTGGTGAAAGATAATGCTCTTATAAATAAACCAATCTTCACTAGACCTTTTTGCAACAAAAGGGTATTCCAACTTATGAAAATGGTTAATTTTCATCTCATAAATTACTCTAGTTCTAGAATATGTAGAGGTTAATCCGTGTACTAATTTGTCTAGCTTGGACATACCACCTCCTTATGCGGGAACGACTAGTGCAACGATGTATTTTATTGTCATACCTTTGATAGGAGTGGTAGTAAAACAAGCTACATTCTTTTTTATCTCAATAACTATCTTACCCGTACATTTAGATACAATTGTACGAAGCATCTCTACATCCAAAAACACTTCACAAGTATTTTTTACATTCTCAACTTTTACCGTAGAGTTGAATATTCCTCTATTAGTCTTGTAATTCATCATTAAGCTATTTTTCAACTTTAGTTGAATAGGGGACTTGTCTTCATAAACAACTAAGATACTTTCAATCTCATTTCTTAGAGTGTTACTTTCAATTTCAAAAGAAGCAGTAGCCTTGTTTAGATCTAATTCAAGTATCTTTTTCATAGGAGCAATTGTGTCCATCTGAATCATCGGCAATTCAATGTGGACCAGATCAGTATCTATAGCCAACTTATCCTTTTTTAGTGAGATATTGCAATCTTCACCTATAACATCCTTCATCAACCTAGCATATTGTGAAGGAATACTAGTTATCGGTAGAGTAAATTTTTCTGTATTTAGAGTTGCTATTGCAGACAACATAATATCAGCACATGCTACTGTGGTAGTTGTATTTGTAGCTTCAATAAACTGAGGTAGAATCTTTTGAAAGAAGGAAGGAATAGCACACTCGGACATCATGAGAAGAATTTTGCTCTGATACTTTCCGAAACTGATACCTTTTTCACTCTTCTCAGCAAGTACAACATCTTCACCTAACAAAGGTACATCTTTACCGGACATTCTACTGTTTAGGGCTTTAACGTAAAGTTTATTATTCTCTACTGAATATTCAAGCTCCAAAGTCTTTGATTTTATTAAACTTTGAAAGATGTCTAAACCAATAGATAGTGTGCCCGGTTGTGATATCTTTGCAGGAATGATTGAGTGAAAATACGCGCCACTATCGTCTAATAAACGAAGAGTAACTGTTTTCTTTGTAGCTATAATACCTATGCTTTTAGCCTTTTCAACAAACCGTGTAGCCTTTGCTAACGTCGCTGATACATCTGAACTCTTTGCTGAAAATTTCATGTATTCCTCTATCGTACTTGTATATTATTTACCAGATTTAGACTGTTTATTCTTGTTCAACAGTTTTCCAGTCTAAAGTTTTAGCTATTTTAGGTGTTAGCAACATTAACTCATTAGGTGCATAGCCCTTAGCTTGGTTTAATTCTTTTTCTCTATAGCTCCAAACCAAGTCCCAATTGTGCATAGCTGCTTTTAACAACTTTTTTTGAGGTAAAGCATAACCTAACTCTTCTTGCATCCATTCCATTGATCCTTCTACAGCAGTCCTAAAAGTAGTTCTAGTGTAGTCAAATTTGAACAGAGTAGCCATACTCCCTCCAATTTCCATCTCAAACTCTTGAGCTAAAATATGATTCCAACCAAATACTTCTTTACAAAGTTTTTGTACTAGGGTAGTCATTGAATGCTCTAAATAATAGATTGTTAATGGAAGCATATCGATTCTTGACTCGTTTTCAGTTGAGTCATGAACCATGTTAGTATGTTTCCAACCTAAATCAATTCCACTCTTTAAAAGTTTATAATTGACATGTTGAAACTCTCTAGCTCCTAAATACCCAATATTAGAAGAGGGCCCTTGAATAATGGCATTAGGTCCTCTCCTATCCATCATTTTTATCATTTGACTGTCAGTATGAAGATAACCTGACAAGTGTCTTACTGCCCCCAAAGCAGAAACGTTTTCTAAAGTAGCTTTACCTGACTCGTTTTGATGATCAATCCACTCTTTTCCTTGTTTAAAGCGAGTAAACATTGTCCCAATTAGATTATCACAAAATCTAAGCTTGCTTTTTAAAACATTTCCATACTCGTCAGATTCTAAACCGTAATTTTTTTCGGCTGTCCGTATCTCTTTCTTAAATAGATCCATAGCCAGACCTATCGAAGTTTTGCCATATAACACACCAAACACTACGCTCTTTACTGACTGTCTTTGGTCGTCAGTAACTTCCATAGCAGGCACGTTAAAGAAGAATTCGTAATTCTTTTTATGAACATCACCTTCAGATTCAAGGCGAACAAATAACTCTAAAATGTCTTTAAAATTGCTTTTCTCGGCAATCTCAAGCTTCTTTTTAGGGTCTTTTATCTCTTTCCAATCAACTTCCTTCATCTTATCTAAAACTGCTTTATGCAGCTCAGTGTCTTTATTTAATATCAAACGTAGTTGTCTTCTTATTTCAATACCGGGTTTAAAGGCATTAGCTATGTTCTTGTCACCTGAAGCATTGCCCCAGCCCCTTACTTCGTGAGCGTTAAAGTCACCTTTTAATAGTATTTTATATGCAGGAGCAATAAACTCTCGTTTAATAAGTTTTGCATTTTTACCTCTGGAAGGTATGTTCTGTAGATTCGGTTTCTGACTTGAGCTTCTCAAAGAAGTAATGAAGAGGAAACTATAGTTTCCTCTTAGTCTAGAATCAAAACAATCTGGATCTTCCAATAGAAATTTATTAATGCCTTTCAAGAAGGTGTCAGCAAGGACTCGAAGCTTTCTTATGTCAGAGAGTTTTGATACTTCAGGTACTACTCCAGAATACTCATCAATGAACACTTTGTCCATCTTGCCTTTGCCATCTTTTCGATGGCTTAAAGGCTTTATTTGTAAGATATCAAAAAAGAGAACTTGAAGGTGAGCAACCTTACTGATATCTAATAGCCATCTTTCTTCTATCTCTCCAAATAGTCCTTGCTTATAATTTTTCCCGCCTTTGTCTAATAAAAACTTGTTTGCTCTTTTAGCGGACTTAAACTTTTTAAAATCTTCATACATCTGCTTAAAAGATTGCATAAACTTTGAATTAGGTTGAAGCATAGATCTAATATAATTACCATCGACCAAAGCCCCGTTCAACTCCATCTCAGCCATAACGTGAGAAGAATCAGAACACAATCTAGTACAAACTAATTCGAACTTGTCGTAATTTGCTCCTCGTCTTTCAGCTTCCGCTAACTGAAATTTAGCAATGTGAAAGGGGTAGCAGATATCCTTGGTTCCATATTCTGCAATATCTTTTAGTGGTTGAGCGGACATATTTGCTCGGTCACTTTTTTCTAATTCACCTTCTAAATAAGCTTCACCGCCGTAGTTTAAAGACAAGTGTTCTAATGTGTATACTTGCTTGCCGTCATATGTGGCCTTTGCTTGCCCTATAAACTTTCGATTTTCAGATAACAGATATTCACCAGAAGATATATCGTAGATATTGTGCTTTACATATGGTATGTTCAATTCTTTCCTAAATCGCATAATATCAAACTTTCCGTTTTGATAAATATGAAATCTAGAAGAACCCTCCGTAAAATAGTCCGACCAATCTTTAGCTATTTCTTGTAACTCTTTGCCCGTAAAAGGTGTTTCTTTATGATAGAAAGGAAGACAGTATCCAGTCTTTCCATTCCAAGTGAAATGAATCGTAAGGATTTTGTTTGAAGCAGCTTTGTTGAGATTTTCAGTTTCCGTATCTATAGACACAACTTTTTTTGTTATCATTTGAGCATAAATCTTTTTCCATTCTGTCATGCTCTTGATAATAATTGTTTCCATATCACTTGCTTGTGGCAAAGTGTATCTATTTTTTCCGTATATAGCAGATTCAAAATCTCTCATAATTAGATCTAAGAGATTTACAGTAGATGTGTATTCAGATTTTGTAAAGCCCGAGATATATTTTAGAGAGAATGTGCTGGATACTGTATATCCATCCTTTTGAAAGATTCTTCCTCTAAATGCTCCAGGTAATCTATGCAGTACTTCTTCATATTTTGAATCTAAAAATTTTGGGAGCATATAAAATCCAGAAAGCAAAACGTGATCTGGCTTTACTTTCTCAATTATTCTTGAGAGTTTAGTGTCTCTTTCTACAGGAATGAATAAAAAGTCTGCTACCATTCCTTGAGTTTCTAAATATGCCAAGATATTTGTAATCAGTCCACCAGTATACTCGGGCATCAGAAACTTGCTGTAGTTTTTCTCAGCTTCCAACATCCAATCGCACAAGACCAAGATACGTTTTGTAGATTTTTCATGCTTATAAAGAGGGACCTGAAAGTTGCACTTTGCTAGATATTTTTTTCCACTAATATGCTTAAGAATATAGCCATTTTCTATGATGTTTCTAACTCGCTGCTTAGCCCTAATTGGAATGTTATCGTCAGCCATTTTGTGCCTCAAGTATTTTATATTATTTACCAGAAAATAACTGCATTAAATTAAAAATGCCACTGGTTTTTTAACCAGTGGCATTTCATTAAATTTACTTTGTCCAATTAGCTGGAGGTTTACATCCTAAATCAGAAAATGCTCTAGGTAATAGTGCTACCTTTTTTGGCTGACTGACATCTACACCTCTGGCTTTTAAAGCAGCTAGAGTATCATAATAGATTGTAAGTACAACTAAAGTATTTTTATCTTTCTCAAATGAAGTTTGCACTGTCTTAAATTCAGCAGCTTTGCCAAATTCAGTACCCATAGTAAATTGCTGAAATTCAGTGTTAGATTCAATCGATGTTTCTAAAATTGATTGTGTAGAATTTACTGTAGTATTCATTGTAGATAATTGTGCTGTACTAATTGGTACATTATGATTTATAAAACTGTTATTGATAGTAATCCAAGGCTCATTCCCGTAAATTGGTTTCTCTCTATAAGGATATGAAGGAGCTGGGTATGGGTACGGTATATACCAGGGTTCCATTTTGTACTTAAAAAGTATCTCGGGTTCTTTTGGTTTCTCTTCTTTAAAAACCAAAACTCCAATTACACCCACATTTTGCTCAGCACCTTCTACATCGTTTTGTTTAGCATAGCTGGATTCTTTTGTACCAAAGACAAACTTTGCTACTGAAGAGTTATCTAAAGTCCAACCCAGTATATCCGTAGATTGCCAAGGACCTAATACGTAACCTTGCGACTCTTGATTAGCGGGTTTACCATCTAAAATAGATAAGCCATCAACACTAGGTATCATTAGTACTTTGTCATTAGTATTGTTCTTTAATCTAATGCTATATTCACTGCCTAATCTGCCTTCTATAAATACTTGGCCAGAAGTATAATCAGGATGTTTGTACTCAAAGACAGATTTGTTATTGTTTAGAACAATTTCGCACGTATAGTTTTTGTACTGCATTTTGCACCTTTTCGACTGCCACAACCATTTGTGGGCTTTATATTCCAACCCATGTTGGAATTGTTTTGTTTATGGTTAAAAGTTACCTATTAAGGATACTTTTCCAGTGGCAATATCTATCATATCTCCACCAGCTTCATAATACCATAAACAAGAGGAAAGAGTATATCTACTCCTCCAAATTTCGTGTGTTTCACAAATAGATGTACCTAACCAAGTTAGTGATATTTCTTTGTTCTGATCATCATATTCGTGTAAGACAAATCTATAAAAAGCTATGTCTAGTTCTGGTTTACCTAAAACAAGCGTATTGTACCAATCGGACTCCTTATAAGTTTTGCTACTATCATAGGTTATTTTAGTAGTAGATAGTAAACTACCTTTTGGAGACCAACCTTGGATTTCAATCTGCTTGTTCATAGTAGGTGCCTATATACAAGGTTAAGTGACCGAAAACGAATACTTGCAAATCAGGAAGGGATATGACACTTGCAAGTAATGGCGAGTTTAGGGGTTAACTGCTTTCGTTTTCGGTCTCTAGTATTTTACCAGATTACATTTTTAAGATTTTGGTTGGAAACCGAAATCTTTTCTCCAACTTGCTTGAGCCAAAGAAGCAACTACAGACCAAGTCATTTGAGGTGCAGTGTCCATAGGACCACCGCTTACTATAATAGTACCGTCGCTGTCTTTATCTAAAGGATAAAATAATTCCACGGTTACAACCTATAAAAATTTTGCGGTGTTTTTTTGATAGTAGAGATTGAGTCTTCAACACCCGCAGCGTTAAAGTTTACAGATATCTTTTTGAGATATCTTAGAGCATTTGAGGATTTTCTAAACAAAGCCAAGTGCATAGGCTCATGAGTTTGAGCATTAGAAACACCTTTAATGTTTAAGCGCCTAAACTTTTGAATTTGCCTGGACTGATTACTAATAGAACCGATTACATAAAGCTGACCGTTCATAATCAAAGGATATACCTTTATAAGGCTAGGGTTATTGGAAACCTTGTGTGTACTCACATTCAAAAATGTCTTGACGTCCAAGTCTTGTTGCGTGCGTTGGATAAGTTGAGGGTTTCCTCTATGATAAAGCTTCTTACCCGCATTCATCAACAATTCAGCAGTATTGGGCATTAGATCAAAATTACTTTCTAGTTCAGTAATTAGGTTTTTTAATCCTTGCCAAGTTTTAACATGTCTATAAACAAACTGCGGATACTCTCTCCAAATAACATCAGGACTATGCGCTAATACCTTTTTAAGATGCTTTTGATCACTAAACATGTAGACACCTGCATACCCATCAAAAATACCGGAACCTACTTCAATAGGATATTTTTGATTGGTGTTACCTGGCAACTTATCATGAAGATCCAAATGCTCCCAACGAACATCTTTTTCTTTTTTGGTGGTTTCAGGATAGAGATCTTGAATAGAAGAAGGCCGGGTCTTCGGTGACCTGATAGGCTCAGCTTCTTTCTTTGGTGTCCTAACTACTTTAACATTAGGAGAAGAAGTGGGTGTAGGTATAGAATCCAAACCTTTCATAAAGGTTAGACCTTTACTACCTTGCTGTTTTAATAGCTTAGCTACTTTATTGGCATTCTCTTCATGAGTAGGCTTGAAGACTAGAGCCTTGCTTAGCCTAACTGGAGAGAAAGGTAAGCCAGGAATATCTACCGATACACTAGTTTTGCTTATTTGTCTGATATGACCTATTCCAAATTCAGTATAAACCATATCACCAGGTTCAACTGAATTTTGCTCGATCAAATCTTTATCATCTTCGGAATCACTGTCATCTTCATCTTCACCTTCAGATTCATCTTCTTCAAGTTGATTTAGAACAGCAACAGGTTTTAGATCCAATTTGAATGGGTCATAAGGAATAGTACCTGGTTCTAAAGGAACCCAAATAGATTTTGAACCAGGTATCTCTGTAGTAGAAGATATAGGAGTAAAGGCATACTTGCGAGCCTCTTCATCTGATATATCTCCTACTGGTTTACCTAGCTTTTTAGCTACCATTCTTCTTAGATCAATTTTTCTAGATTCAAATTGTTTTTGTTCATAAAGCAGGAATCCTTGCCAAGCATCTAAATAATCAGGAAGGTCACTGAAATGATTTAGTGTTGAGATAGTATCCAAATTCATTTTAATAAGGTTTAATGGCTTATCTGGATTATTGTACCTTCTATCAAACTCAGCAAATTCTGGGCTAGTGCCTTCCATAATGGTCATGTTAGATATAACTTTGGAAACTAAGCGGCAAGTTTTTGCTATTTCTAGCGTACCCGTAGTTACAAACCAATCGTAGTTTATCTCTTTTCTATTGTATTGATTCCCTACATCAGGACGCATAACACGAGAAACAGCTTGCTCCTGTGCCCCAGGACTCCAGAGTGTTTCTAATCTAATTAATCTAGATGCCATCTGTAGATTTAGACCTTCTCTTAGAGAAGTTTCAGCAGCAACTAGGATTTTTACAGTAGGATCTTGCCTAAATCTAAGGATAGCGTCGTCATCGCCTGTCTGATAAAAGACAGTCTTGTAACCCGGATTAAAGTGTCTACGGAAATGTTCAATTGCAGCTTTATGATATCCAAAGATAATTACTTTTGAATCTTCTTTTTGAAAAGAAAGATCTTCAAGAGAACCCCCTTCAAAGTGAACTCTACAAATCTTTTCCGCTTGTTTTACTTTTGGAGACACAAGGTCATCTGGATTTATATAAGACAAGCTCGTAAAAGCCAAATCTTCATTATCAGGACAGTTGATAAAAATCTCTACTTTTGCCAGGTAGACTTTCATCATTTCTTCGATTTTATCAGCTAGATCAGGATCACCTTCAGCTAAAAGTTTTTGAAGTTTCTTGTCCTTTTTAATTTCTTCGACAGCTTCATTAATTAGATCCTCATAAAACTTTGCTTGGTTTTCTGTTAAATCTACACTCCAAAATTGCGTGTTGATTTTTGGAAGTAGAAAAGACCAATCTGCTCTACGCTTTGTTATCCAAGCAGTATAAGCATTGGCATCTTTTCTAATTCTAACTTCAGCTCCGGGTTTAAACTTTTCAAACTTTTGTCCACTTCTACCACCAGTAACAGCGTATTTATCGTAAAAGCTTTCTTTGTTACCGTAGATGGCAGGATTTAAAATAGCAGCCTGCCCAATAAGGTCGTCACCCCTATTGGTAACTAGAGTACCTGAAGAAAGCCTCTTAAATTTTGCAAAAGCAGAAATCTGCTTGATAACTTGTGTTACCTGAGCCTTTTCAGATTTAGCATAGTGAGATTCGTCAATAACGATATAATCAGGGTTTAGCTGTCTAATCAACCAAACTTGAGGGTACTGCTTTATGATATTTTTGCCATACCTAACTTCAAAACTAGATTTATTTTGAGGATTAAATTTATCTCTCTTCAGGGATAAGAACCTCATGCTCACTACAAAAATCGTATTAGGTGGGGCACTCTGGCAATACTGTACAAACTGTTCTCTAGTTACTCCAGCACGCTTGCGAAGCTTACCCACTACTTTTGCAGTAATAGGTATAGCATTTACTCTACCTTGACTGAATTTGTTTATCTCACTGCACCATTCTTTAACTAGAATAGGAGGGCAGACAACAATGGCAGTTCCAATTCTCTTTTCTTGTTTCTGAATTAGAATATCTATAATAGACTGAGCTGTCTTTCCTCCACCAGGAGCAGAATCAAATATCATTAACTCTGGCCCAATTCTTGATTGAGCTACACCTTGAAGCTGATGAGGTAAAACAGACATGCCTGTTGTAAGGTTAGGAATCTCAACAGATTCAGGCAAACTGTCTACAGCTGCCGGTATATTCTTTGCAATTTTTTCATTGTGTTCTGCAATATATTTTTCAGGATGAGTTGCATACTTTGTAAAGAACACTAACCAAAAACGTATTTCCATAAGAGTAGAGATGCCATATCTAGTTTGTACTTCGATAAACGAAAGTAGCTTTCTACAAGAATCTAAAAAGGCTCGAACATTATTTTTTTCGTGTTGAGATCCTTCAAATTTTTCACTGAATACATTAGCTACAGTGGCATCTATGTTTGAGATGTAATTCCATAAAGTAACTAGCGAGTAGACACCGGCTTTTAGATCAATTATTTCTATTCCTTGCTTGCGAGCATCTTGTGATAAAGTGTCTAAAATAGAAAAAAGATTCTCATTGGTCTGAGCTGCAAAACTTTCATATTCAGCAGAGTTGGGATCTGATACACCAAATAGATCCTTAGGTGTTCTAAGTAGATATTTTGAAATAGTTGTGCTATCTAAAGCTACACCACCACTAAGACGTTCCGATCTCAGAACCCCTTCAGAACCAGTGAACGAAAAGACCTCATTTGTCCAATCTGTATAAACAGGAAGATTTATTAGCTCTTTAATTTTGTGATTTGGAATTAAATTGCCAGTAGACGCATCAAAAGCAGATTTCTGAATGGTATCAAAAGTACTCGTGTTGTTTACTGTAGGAACGTAAAGAACTTTACCGTTAGAACCAATCATGAAGCCATCTTCATTAGTTCTAGGCTGCTCTTTTAAACCGTACTCTTGAATACGAGCCTTATTAACAGTGTGAATGTCCTTCAAAGTCATAGTTTGATGAGGAATATTTTTTATCTTTGTAAGGCCGTTAAGATTTGCCATATGTTCACTGGCAAACTCATGAAATACTTTTGGATTGAAATTTTCAGGTCTAGATTGCATAGTCATCCAGAGCGCCATCTCTAATGGTACCCTAATTTGAGACTGAACAGTAACCTTTACCTTTGCATTAGATATAGCAACTTGAATAGGACCTGTAGAAGAAGTAGGACCTTCTGCACCTATAGTAAATTTGTCAAAGGATGTGATAGAGTTTATTGAGACAATACCAAACATCGAGGCGTAAGATGTGTGAGATAGATCATCACTCAAGCCTCTAAAATCTAACTCGGGCACATATCCATGATTCTCATCTTTGTCAAACTTTAAGCAAGACTTTAGAAAATCAAACGACTTCCATCCAGTAGTTATCTCATTACTGGTAGGGCTTAGAAAAGTAATAGGAGGAGATTCAGAAGGGGAATACTGCCAAGCAGTAGGAACTGAGAAAGCAGGGAATAACTGAGTTAGATACTTTTGTAATTCAGCTTTAGCTTCTCGATCATGAGGGCCTGGGATAGTTATGCTAAAAGACAGCTCTATAGGATTAGTATAGAGGACTACATTATTATCGGTAATTCTAAGCTTAGGTGCAAAAAATCCAATACCAGCAGCAACTTTTGCATGGTCAGACGATTTATTTAGAAATACTTGGTCAGGATTTTGTACTGTATCTTTAATTGAATCGTCTTGATTATGTTTATAGACTTTTCTATCATTGAAGAAAACATTTACAGCAGTAGCTAAGCAGCCAGATAACTGAGGGGAAGCAAAGAAGGTCTCAAAATAAGGTTCAAATTCTTTGAGTAGAGCAGACTTTTGAGTAGGATCAGTTAATCTAGGAAAAGGGGATTTTTCAAGTCCGGTATAGGTTGTAGTTTTAGCTTTCTTTGATCCGCTTCTAGTAACTTTAACATTTGCGCCAGTAATTTTCATATTAACCTTCCGGATTTAAATCTTTAAATGATATTGCTGATATAGCATCTGGTATACCATTTGCTACATTTACCCACAAATCAGAAGCGAAAGTAGGATTAAATTCAGATACAGCAGCAATTAGCCTTTGTGCGAAACCAATTTTTACGGGTAAAGAAAACTCTAAATCTCGAAACCAGGGTGCATTATACAAATAAGATGCACCTAAAGCACTTGAAGAGTCTTTAATAGAAGAACAAACCTTATCTATAAAAGAAGAGGAATAAGTATCTTCCACATGTTCATGATGGGCTGCAATTTCCTTAGCAGCTTCCAACTGTCTTTTCAGCTCAAAAAGCTTTAAATCAAGAAGATTTAAAGCTCCCGCCAGTACTTGCCTATGAGTATCTACAGGCTTTGAGTCTACGATTTCCATGGCTCTATCGTAATTTCCGTCTTCGATACTTGAGATTATATCAAATATATCCTTATCCATTATTACCTCTGATCTTTAGTGTACTCTCTACTTGTTCTCTAACATGCCAACTGGGGTCATTCACTAGTTTGTCTAAATGTTGAAGGTGGCCGTGTTCAGCTACTCGTTCTCTAACCCTCCAATCAGGATCATTCACTAGCTTATCAAGATGGTGAGGATGGCCATTAGAAGCTACTTCAGATCTAACCATCCAATCCGAGTCATTAACTAGCTTATCAAGATGAGGGAGGTGGTCATGCTCAGCTACTAAGTGTCTAATCCATCCATACGGATCATTAACTAGCTTATCAAGATGTTTCATGTGGCCATGCCCAGCTACTTCAGATCTAACATCAACATTTGGATCATTAACTAGTTTATCTAGATGATGGAGGTGACCAATCGAAGCTAAAACTATTCTTTGATTTTCAGTAAAAGGTTTCATGTCTTATACTTCATCAGAACCGGACCGCTAATGCTGCCAGTTACAGTAGCAGGAACAAAACCAAACTTTCCATAGAAATTTACCAATTGACTAACATTCATGCTTGAATCTCTATCTGGATAAGCTGTCAATTGAGTAGGATGATTAGGCATAGCCATAACAGTTTTCATCATAAAGTTTGCTAAACCCAAACCCCTGTAAAAAGGATCAACGCGCATATTGTGCAATTTTCTACTTGGTATGCAAAGTTTAGAGCAGCTTGCAATGTCAGTGCCAACAGAGCAAGTTACATCTAAAAACAATTGACCTTGCACTAACCGTTTGCGATACTCTAAATTATCTTTATTTGTAATGTGCTTAAAAAATTCTGCTGTAGGAAAATGCAAATGTTTATCTCTAGCTTCTTTTAGAGAAAACCATCCAAATGTTTGGCTCTCGCTATTGATATAGATCTTGGGGTCAATAACTACTTGCGGCCTGATATAATTCATTCTCTTGTCAGAATCATTTAGTGTTAAAAAGTATTTCCAATTGGAAAAATTTACCCCACACTCTTCATGAAATTCTCTTGTTCCTGCTTGAATAATACTCTCATTTTTTTCCATTTTTCCGCCAGGAAAATTCCATTGTCCGCCATTGTTTGTGTTTTTGCTTCTCTTTAGAAGCAAAAACTTGCCTTTATTATTTCGTATAACGCACCAAACAGAGTTTTTTATCATTATACAGCCCTTTATTTAAGTAATCTAATTCTGGCTACTTGTTCTCTAACATACTCATTAGGATCGTTAACTAGCTTGTTTAGATGCTGAGGATGGCCATGTTTAGCTACTTCATATCTAACGCCTTCATAAGAATCATTTACTAGCTTATTTAGATGATTAAGATGATCATGTTTAGCTACTTCATATCTAACATACGGATAAGGATCATTCAAAAGCTTATCTAGATGGTGAAGGTGACCGTGAAAGGCTACTTCAGATCTAACCATCCAATCCGGATCATTAACTAGCTTATCCAAATGCAGAGGGTGGCCGATTTTAGCCAGAGCTATTCTTTGGTTTAAATTTAAAGGTTCCATATTCTCACAATTAAAAACTAGGTATTAGGTCAAAAACAGGTTCTTCTTTTGTCCTTTGATAAAATTTCCCGCCTATCATGCAATGTTCATGTGAACAATCAATATATTCCATCTGACTTCTCTTTGTAACTGTATCGATATGTACTAATAGAAACCCATTAGACCATTTCTCACCAGCAGTATAGGAAGCTTTACGCTTGTGTCCACAACCTAATTGATGCCATTCGTATGTCCCATAGACAGGGGAATAGAAAGAATCGATTAGATGACAATGGTGATGTCCATTAGCGCCAGGTATTCCCATGTTCTTCATATTAGGATAATGACCAAACAACAATGAATTGTCATATAGAGTAATATAGTTTTTAGATAGTTGCTCTTTAATATCTCGTTCACTAAAGACAGCCATATCGGCTCTAGCAACATAGTTTACTTCGTAATCTTGCAAACCTAGTAACTTGGGTACAGTGTAACCGTGCAATTCGTTTAAAATTACAAGCAGAGCTTGAGTTTGTTCACTCATATGCCTTAATAGTCTAAATTCATGATTACCTTCTACAAAAATAATTTCAGAATTAGGTGCTGCTTTACGTATATCTGCTAATAGGCCATGTACCCATTTAACTCTACCTGTTACATCCCATGTCCGAGGGTCATTACTGTATTTACCAAATTCGGGTAGGTCAAATATATCTCCATTTAATACAATCTTTTCTGGCTGAACTCTAGTCAAGGTCTCTAAAAAGAGCCTATAAAAGAAAAGATCGCAGGAAATATCATGAAAATCTGAGGCAACCATGACTGTTTGAAATCTAGATTTAGAAGGACGAAGGTACTTGCCTTCCCATTCCTTCTTCTCAACATTCAATTGCCGCATTGTATCTACGCTGGCATGTTTAGCAATATCACGCTCTAATCTATGAGCTTGCCTAGATAGAATAATACCCGCCTGACGCTTAAACTCTAAAAAAGAGCCAAAATATCTATTCCAGGTCGATTCAGATATATCTGAATAATTTCTAAAATGGTTACGCGTAATAAATTTTGTGGTATCTAATTTGGCAACTCTTAATAATTCATTTATACAGTCAGAAGCAGTCCACTCTGGATGAAATTTACGTTGATCTTCACTTAGAGGTAAACCGTCTCTAATACCTATTTTTAAGTGATCGTCGGTAACATTTAGTACAACATCTTCACCCTCTTCTAATTTCTTTTTGAATCTAGTTAGTGTTGTACGATTGATACCTAAAATTTCAGCAGTTTTAGATATACCATGAACCTCAATAAGCTTTAAAACTTTTGAGTTTGAAATATTGGCCATACTTTATTCCTTCTATCAGATTTACAATAGACGGGTTTAGTTGGCCGGAGCCGAAGCAGCAGGGGAAGAAGTCGTCTTGGTCCTACAAATGACATAGTGAAGAACAGTGGTAACTAGGATACCAAAAGCTGTTTCAACATTTGCAGGAATAGTTACGTGAGCTAAGCTAAAAAGCCATTCAGCAATAACAGAAATAGAAACTGCAATTGAGCCTGCAGTACCTGCAGTATAAATAGTTGGAGGAGTGTTACTCATCTTTAGTCTCCTGATTAGGTGCGTGAGAAATACTAGCAGTGCTTTCTTTTTCAACTATTGTCTTTAATAAAGATTCAATGTTGTCAATTTGTGCGCTATCGTGAGTGATTAGATTTTTAGTAGCTTCTAAAATATGCAACATATAAACCAATTGTTTGCGCTGCATCTCATCTTGAGTTTCACTAGCCATCAAAATCATAGATGTAGCAATAGAAGCTTCAATGGACAGTATTACATTCAGTAGACTGTTGTCACCATCAAAATGAGGAAAACCAGGAGTATGATTCCATATTAGCCAAATTGCTACAAATAAGCTTAAACTAATAAAAAACGCTTTACCTGTTCTGAATTTTGAGTAGGAAGATCCTATCTTTAATGGCACAGTTTTTACTTCCAAAAAATAGAAATGCCAGTAACAATAACCAAGACAACTGTCCACATTACAACTTGATGCCCCGGTACTGAGTTTAGTGCGTCTCTAAGGACAATGTTGATGTCATCTTTTGTAGCTACATTAGCAAGAAGAGTTTTTATTTCATGAATATCATCATTTAGCCTGTCTATGTCTGCATCATGCTTTTCAAGCATCCTCAAGTGCTCTAACAAATCTGCACTGATTTTTTTATCACTATCTTGAAGCTCTTGAATAACTCTTACATAATCAACTGTAAAGTCACTATCACCCTTTGACATCTATAAATCCTTAGAAGCTAAATATATGTTTTAGTATACACTAAATTATATAATCGTTATGATTAACTATACATGTCTAAAACAGTTTTTACGATAGGATGACGTTCTACTTCCGAAATTCCAAACTGAGTCATGGAAATACCTTTTTGATTTTTAAATCTTTTGATAAAATCAACCAGAGCATTGTTTTCAAATCCACGATCATGTTGAGTAACGTCTCCAGTAATAACCATTTTAGAGCCTTCACTTATTCTGGTTAGTACCATTTTCAATTGATTAGGTGTGCAATTTTGAGCCTCGTCTAAAATAATGTAGCATTTTGCAAAGTTTCTGCCACGTAAATAAGCTAAGGGTGCAATCTCTAATTGGTTATTATCAATCATATTCAAAACTTGATGTTTTGAGTAAAAGTGATAGAAATAATCCAAAATCGGCAGAACCCAAGGTTCCATTTTATCTATTAAGCTTCCAGGCAAGTAACCATGTTGCTCGTCAACACTTACTGCTGGTCTACTGATTACAATCTTGTCTACTTCACCATCACGAAAAGCATTAATGGCAGCGTAGGTAGCTATCATTGTCTTACCCGTACCTGCTTCCCCAATAGCAAATACAACAGTATTGTCCTCATCGTTTAATTGACTTATTAATTGTTTCTGTTTAGCGTTTTTTGGTAATAACAAAACTGATTTTTTAGCTTTAGGTTGCTTACTTGTAGTATCTTCTACTTCTTTTTTAGCAGATTTTTTTACAGTACGAACGGCCTTTTTTGCTTTGCGAACAGTTTTAGTCAAGCTATATCTCCAGGATATTAGTAATCAATTAAACTATTTATGGAAATTTAGACACCTCTTACCAAATAAAAGAAGTCTGTGACCCACAAGGCACAGACATCAGATTTACAATAGTTACACACTCCATGCTTGATCTATCTTTGGAATGTTTAATTCAACACAATATTTTTTTGCCCAATCAAAAGCTTTATGTGCTGCTTCTAATCTAACAGTTTCATCTTCATATGCAGCTAAAACGTCGACAAACTTTTTCCATGATTTGTTAGATGTAGGAATTTTAGGATTTGGGTTTTCTTTATAAGGGTCAATATCAGTCGTTGTAGCCGGTACACCTATTGAAGCAGCTTCTAGCAATTTAATGTGAGACTTGCTGTTGTTGAAAGCATTTTCTTCTAAGGGAATAAGCATAACATCTAAATTTAAACTCTTTAGTTTGTCAGTGTATTCAGACACAGGGACAAACTGATGAAATTCTACTTTTTCTTTCCATTGAGGTTCCGCGTACCCCATAAAGACCCATTCGTATTTGTCTAAGGTATTTTGAATAACAGGAGATATAATTCTTAAATCTCCTGCATGTGTATTAGAACCTGCCCAACCCACTCTTAATTTTTGTTTTGTTCTCGATTTAGGTAACTGATAATGTTTACTCAAGATCATGTTAGGTAGAACAGTAGATTCTCTTTTAGTAAACTTTTTTACTTCTTGAGCCAAGGGTTCAGTAGACACGACCAATTTGTCAGCTATAGATAAGGCTTCTCTCAAACACTTTTTATTGGTGCCTTTAAAATACTTATGATAATTGTTTGACGGAGGAACCTGCCATAACAAGTCATCTAGATCATGTACGATTTTTAAATTTAGGTCTTTATAAAACTTTAAGTTAGCAACCATATGTTCTTCGGTATGACGCTGACATATTACTCTATCTATGCACTTGTCTTTTATGTGATTAATCATGTAATATGTATGAGATATAATAAAATGTTGGTTAGTATGATTAGCTAAAGCTGTACCCGGTTGTACGATCCTATAATAGCCACAACCATCACTGTCTGATGGATGCAACAATGTTCTAGTAATCATGTTGTGTTCCTTAGTTGATCTTCTAAATAAAATTATGTATTCGATACTGATTATTTAGCGATCAACTTTGAATCAAGTTTAGGAGTTTCATACGTAAACATAAAAGCCACTTTAGTTACACTAAAGGATTGAACTCCAAACTTTGAGTAATCTTGATAATAGAGTTTTCCTGTTTGTGTATAATAAGCATAGAATCTAATTTGATAGATAGCCGTATCAGTTGATTTTGCATAAAAAGCTACTTCAGGAGTCGACCATCCAAAAGATAAATTTAATTTAGGTACTCCTAACAATAAACTTTTGTAATTGTAGGAGTAAACGGGCGTAAATGGAACAACTGTTATTGTAGATTCTTGTTTTTTGTCTGATAGTCTGGCGTTGTGGTCTAATAGCCATTCATTAAATTTTGGAACTTGGATATCACTTTTTATAAAACTTGTGTCTACAAATACTGAATTTCCATTAAAATTTATATCTTGTAGTGATTTTATAGCTTTATTTTCAGAGTAATTCGCCACTAATTGTTGAGTGGCTGATATAGTGGGTACATTAACAGGTATAGTCTGAGTACAAGAAGTTAGTGTTACTAATAAGAAAACTCTTAAACTACTGTAGTAAGACATTTGTCATGACCTTAGTTGTAAGCACAGAATTTGTAGGTTTAAGGTTCCTTCTATTGACTCTTACTATAGATTGGAACAATGCATATATAAAAAATAGTAAGGCAACAGACAAAAATTTCATGATTTTATACCCAAATAGTATTGTCTAATGTTGTAGTTATTCTACTTCCTAAAGATATTGAGGCATTAGAAATAGCATTGTTAATTGTATAGCCAACGGGCGCTGTAAGACTAAAAGACGTAACTGCTATTTCAAATATAAGTGTTACGTCTTGATTATTAATAGGAATTAAAGGAAGATTAACAGTTAGACTATACAAGGCGCCACTGCCTCTTATATAGTACTTTGTAACTTCATTAGGAATTTGAACAGTTGAACCCGATGTTGGAGTTGAGCCAGATGCGGGAGTAGATAAAATCGAACTAGCTACAAACTGAGTAGTAGCAAATTTATTTGAATTGTCTCCACTAGCTGCCGTTACCCCTGTTGTATTAGCAGGAAAGAAAGCCGAAGTTGAAACTATAAAAGTTGACGCATTTAGATTTGTAAATGTTCCAGAGGAGGGTGTTATATTTCCTATTATTACACTGTTCAATTCAGCAGGACTAAAATTCTGTAAAGCATTAGAGACAAACTGAGTAGTAGCAAATTTATTTGAATTGTCTCCACTGGCTGCGGTTACACCTGTTGTATTAGCAGGGCCCTCTAAATAGCCTGTTATTGCTACATCATTAAGATTGGCTGAAGCTGAATTAGATAAGACAGTAAAATACCCTAAGGAAGGACTGACAGTTCCTATTTCTGTCGCATCAATAGTGCCACCCAAAATCTGAGTATTATAAAGAGTTGAAACTCCATCAACCGTAAGATTATTGGTTACAGTAAGATTAACTACCGTAGCAGCATTTATGGGTGTTTGAGTGTTCTGAAATGCCTGATTTTGAGATACACCAGGATTTAATACATAGGTACCTTCTATTAGAACAAACTGATTTCCATTTGGATCAATCATCAACAAATCATAATAGAAAGTTCCGGTTCCAACACTAACATAATTGGATGGATTTATATTAATAGAAATAGCACCTGTAGAAGGAGTATTGAGTGTAATACCGCTAGCGGGAAAACTACCTACACCAAATAAGATTGTAGGAGATCCTGCATAAGGCCTAATCTGCATAGATGCTTGATAACCTGTTAAATTTACAGGTATAGGTGATCCACTGGCTCCATTAGAAAATGTTTCCCAATTTACAACCGTAGTAAAAGTTTGATTATTGTAAGTAGAAATATCATAAGTAATGCTCATAGATATTGGCCTTATTGAACAGTAATATCTACTGTAAATTGAGTAGTTAGAACTACTGGAGTTTGAGGAACACTTTCTACATAAACAGTTTGAGAATAATAATCATAGGATTCTATTGTAGTCTGCGCCATTGGCGTAATAGTCAACAGGTATCCTTCAGTACTATAAGATACTATTTGATTGGGAGCAGCTAGATAAGTATAATCTGACATCTTAATATCCTAAAGCAATCCAGCTACATGAAACACTCTCAGTGTTTGTCCAATTTGAACCACTCCATAGAAGGGCTCCTATAGTCATTCCCGCGGTTGATCTGTTTGAAGTTCCGTAGATAGTGGGTTTTAAACCTCCCCATGTTCCTAGTACGTCCTGTTCATTTGCAATTGCCATTAGACATGCTGAAGGAAACTGTGTGGGAAAAGTTATAGTTGTAAACGTATTAGTTATATTGTATACAGTACCCCACTGAATAATTAATCCACTTGGCAGTTCTTGATAACCATCGAGGGTAATATCATGTGTAAACTGACCTAGAGTAACAAAGTCACTTAATCCTGTAGCGGGAGCCCCTAAGGATTGAACTAGATTACCTCCAACATCCTGATTAAATACTGCACCACCTACAGGAGTCCTAATAATTGCGTTACTTCCATCCATGTAATAATAGCCTGCGCTATTATTAAACGTATATCCAGAAGTAGAATTTGCTATGAATTTATTTCCAGAAAAATTATTGGCTAAATTACCTGTTAGTGCAGCAGCGTTCATTACATCTGTGGATCCACCTAAAACTCTCCAAAGGCCGCCTTGATAATTCAACCAAACCCAACTAATCCAATTGACAGGATTAAGGGTTACAATACTGGAAGTATTAGTTTTGGCAGGAGGCCAACTTATATCTATACCATTTGGATTTATAGATAATGGATTAGTTAGATTGGTGTTTATTATAGCGATTTGAAAATTTGGGATCGGAGAAGCTGGAAGAACAATTGTACCCGCATTAGCATATAGAATTTTGGTATTATCAGTAGATAAAACCTGATAAGGCGTTGTTACTGTACTTGAGGTTCCAAACAATTGAGGTATGTTGGCCAACTGTTGAGCCAATTGATAAATTTGTTCAGAGCATTGAGCATTTAACGCTAAACTATTAGAAGTTAAAGCATAACCAACTTGCAGAAAAGAATTGTTAGAAATAGGCGGAGTGGTAGTTAGTATACCTGCATTTGCCCCTGTACCTGCATAATAGGCTAATCCTACAGTATAAGGCGTTCCAGTTGAGATAGTGAATACACCATTTCTATAAACTAGATCATTTTGTCCTACTATGCCTACATACACATTTGTAGCTGAAGAAGGATCCCATAAAGCAAAAGTAGATCCAGTCCAACAAATAGCTGAACCTTCGGCAAATGAAAAACTTGCTAAATTTGGAATAACGACAGCAGAGTCACTAGTATTTAGAATACCATACAACTCTATCCAATTGGTTCCGTTGGTAACGGCAATGGAATTTGTATTAGTCTTGCTAAGAGTTTCTACAATATAGGCATTATATGGAGCTGCATTAACAGAAGGAAGTTGAGCTTCGGTAGTAACTGAAGGTAAGGAAGCGTAGGCAGGAGAAATTATAGATACATCAATAAGGTTTTGAACATTGGTAAGAGCAACGACAATGGCGTATATTCTAGAATTACCTGTAGTGGGAGGACTAGTCCCTGTATCTGTTTTCAATTTGTATTCTTGGTTTGCCAAAGCTGAAATAGCAAACATTGTTCCATCAGTAGTAAATAACCCAATATTTCCTATATAGAAGTTACCTACAGTTTCACCTAAACTTACATAGAATGTAATTTCATCAGTACTAGCATTGGAAGAATACGTAATCTGATCTGCAGTACCTGTATAGACTAGAGTCGTTACTCCAGTCATGGTAGGTTGAGGAGTAATTAAAGCTGATCCAATCTGAAAAGAAGAGATCTGTACTTTTAGACCTTGAGTACCGTTTGTTATAGCATCGCTTAACCCCGCATTAGTTATAACAGACGTGTTTACTAAAACGCTCATATATTTAGTCCTATTTGTAACTATGAAAGATAATTGATTTATTATTGAAGTAAGGATAAAAAGAATTTACGGATGTAATTTAAAATAGAAGGATCTCTATGTTCACTTTAGTATAAAGTTTTTATTCTACCTCTTTAAAGCCATTTTGAATATTTCCAGAAGATGTAAAGGTTGCTACTGACCATGGTGAACCTGTAACAGGATTATTATTGTAAAGATCAACGTACTTTTGATAGTTACCTGTTACAGTATGAGTAGAACCTTGTACCAAAGT
>JAGWIL010000442.1 GCA_028866335.1 Rhodospirillales bacterium | reverse complement strand
GATATCTTGGCGAAGATCTGCGCTGATAAGCGGGATGAAATCGCGGCGCGCCGGGCGATGCGGCCGGTTGAAGAGCTGAAGGCCGAACTGCGCGATGCTGGCAAGCCGCGCGGGGTTGGCCGGGCGCTGATGGACGCCGCCGCGGCGGGAAAGCCAGGGCTGATCACCGAGATTAAAAAGGCTTCCCCTTCAGGCGGGTTGATCCGGACGGATTTCGACCCGGTGGAGATCGCGCAAGCCTATGAAGCGGCGGGCGCAGCCTGCCTTTCCGTGCTCACTGATGAGAAATATTTCCAGGGCAACGAGGCGCATCTGCGCGCGGCGCGGGCGGTGGTGGAGCTGCCAGTGCTGCGCAAGGATTTCATGCTGGATGAGTGGCAGATTTACGAAAGCCGCGCGATGGGCGCGGATTGTATTCTGCTGATTATGGCAGCGCTGGAAGACAGCCAGGCGCACGACCTTGAGGCCCTGGCCCGCGCGCTGGATATGGACGTGCTGGTGGAAGTGCATAACGAGGAAGAGCTGGAACGCGCGCTGCCGCTGCAAACCCCGCTGCTCGGCGTCAATAACCGCAATTTAAAGACAATGGTGACGGATATCGGGGTGACAGAAATGCTCTCCACCCTCAGCCCGCCGAACAAATTCCTGATTTCCGAATCCGGCATCAAGACCAACGCGGATGTGGAGCGGTTGCGAAAAGTTTGTGTGCAGGGCTTCCTGGTTGGTGAATCTCTGATGCGTGAACAGGATGTGAGCGCTGCCGTGCGCGCGCTGCTGGGCGCGTGAGCGGGCTTACGCATATCGGCCCGGATGGCGCCGCGCGCATGGTCGATGTTTCAGCCAAGGCCGTCACGCTGCGCGAGGCCGTGGCCAAGGGCCGCGTGACCATGAAGCCGGAAACAGTAGCCCTCATCCGCGAAGGCCGCGCCGTCAAGGGCGACGTGCTGGCTGCGGCGCGCATCGCCGGGATCATGGCGGCGAAAAAAACCGGCGACCTCATCCCTCTCTGTCATCCGCTGCCGCTGGATGCGGTGAATGTCGACCTCACCGTGACCGGGGATGGGGTCGAGATTACCGCCACGGCCCGCACCACCGGGCGCACAGGGGTGGAGATGGAGGCGCTTACAGCCGTGAGCCTGGCGGCGTTGACAATCTATGACATGGTGAAGGCCGTGGATAAAACCATGCGGATCGAGGCGATACGCCTCACCCGCAAGACCGGCGGCAAAAGCGGAGAATTCTCGGCGCCATGATCAGCGTTGAAGAGGCAAGGGCACGGATCTCGGCTGCGCTTAAGCCGGTCGCGACGGAAATGCTGGGGCTTTCCCAGGCGCATGGGCGCGTGCTGGCGAAACCGGTGTTGGCGCGCTTGAGCGTCCCGCCCGCCGATGTCTCCGCGATGGACGGATACGCCGTGCGGGCCATCGATACACAGCCAGGTGCCGTGCTGCGCCTGATCGGCGAGGCCCCGGCCGGGCATCCCTTCAGCGAGCAAATGGGCCCAGGCGAAGCTGTTCGGATTTTTACCGGCAGCATAATCCCCAATGGCGCGGATGCCGTGCTGATCCAGGAA
>JAGWIL010000441.1 GCA_028866335.1 Rhodospirillales bacterium | reverse complement strand
TGAGCGAAATGAAAGCTCTGCTGGAAAAGAAGTAGGCTTTTCCCAGGGCGGTGGCGGGGCCATATTGGCTTCATGTCCAGCGCCACGCTTCGCCCCATGCCGCTCACGTTCATTCCTGAGCGCCAGCCGCCACGCAAACTGCAAAACCCGCTGCGCGTGGTTTCAGAGTATGAGCCGAATGGCGACCAGCCCACCGCCATCCGCCAGCTTGTAAGCGGGCTGGAGGCGCAGGAGCGCGACCAAGTGCTGCTGGGTGTGACCGGCTCGGGCAAAACCTTCACTATGGCGAAGATTATCGAGGCTGAGCAGCGCCCGGCCTTGGTGCTAGCCCCGAACAAAACCCTCGCCGCCCAGCTTTACGCGGAAATGAAAAGCTTCTTCCCCGATAATGCGGTGGAATATTTCGTCTCCTATTACGACTATTACCAGCCGGAAGCCTATGTGCCGCGCTCCGACACATACATCGAAAAAGACAGCGCGATTAACGAAACCATTGACCGTATGCGCCACGCCGCCACCCAGGCGCTGCTAGAGCGAGGCGATGTGATCATCGTTGCCTCCGTTTCCTGCATTTACGGCATTGGCTCAGTGGAAACCTATTCCAAGATGGTGGTGCGACTGGAAACCGGCGGGCGGATCGACCGCGACACGCTGGTGAAGGCGCTGGTGGATCTGCAGTACCGCCGCAACGACATCGCCTTTGCCCGTGGCAGCTTTCGCGTGCGCGGCGAGACGGTCGACATCTTCCCCTCCCAGTTCGAGGACCGCGCCTGGCGGGTTTCATTATTTGGAGACGAGATCGAGAAGATTTCGGAGTTCGACCCGCTCACCGGCGAGCAGAGCGCGGTGCTGGACAATATTTCCATCTACGCCAATTCCCATTACGTAACCCCGCGCCCGACGCTGACGCAGGCGATTTCCCGCATCAAGGTTGAACTAAAGGATCGGCTGGACGAGTTGACCGCCAATGGCAGATTGCTGGAGGCTGAGCGGCTGCAACAGCGTACCACTTTCGATATCGAGATGATGGAAACCACCGGCGCTTGCAAAGGCATCGAGAATTATTCACGCTATCTCTCTGGCCGCAACGCGGGCGAGCCGCCGCCCACCTTGTTTGAATATCTGCCAGAAAATGCCTTGCTGTTTGTGGATGAAAGCCATGTGACGGTGCCGCAGATCGGCGGCATGTATAAGGGCGATTTCGCGCGTAAATCCGTGCTTGCTGAATATGGGTTTCGGCTGCCGAGCTGCATCGATAACCGGCCGTTGAAGTTCGAGGAATGGGAGAGTTTCCGCCCGCAAAGCGTGTTCGTTTCCGCAACGCCCGGCCCGTGGGAGATGGAACGTACGCAAGGTGTGTTCGCTGAGCAGGTGATCCGCCCGACCGGGCTTGTGGACCCGGTGACGGAAATTCGCCCGGTTGAGCACCAGGTGGATGATCTGCTTGGTGAAATAAGGAAGGTTTCCAAGCTTGGCGGCCGCGTGCTGGTGACCACGCTGACCAAGCGCATGGCGGAGGATCTTACCGAATACCTCACCGAGCAGGGCGTGCGCGTGCGCTATCTGCACTCGGATGT
>JAGWIL010000440.1 GCA_028866335.1 Rhodospirillales bacterium | reverse complement strand
TGCGTTGCTACAATCACTGTGGTGCCGAGTTTGTTGAGCGCCGTAATCAGCAGCATCAGCCGCTCGGCCTGTTCGTCGTCCAGATTTCCTGTGGGCTCATCCGCTACCAGCAATTTGGGGCGCGCCACCACGGCGCGGGCAATGGCGATGCGTTGCTGCTCCCCGCCCGAAAGCTCGTCCGGCCGCGCGTGCAGCCGGTGAGCAAGGCCCACCCAGCGTAGAATTTCGCCCACATCCGCCTGCACCTGCGCCTCGTTGCGGCGGGCCAGGCGCATCGGCAGGGCCACGTTGTCATATGCATCCAATTGCGGCAGCAACCGGAAATCCTGGTACACCACACCAATCCGCCGGCGCAGCAAGGCCGCTTCGCGCCGGGTTATGCGCGCCGCGCGGGAGCCAAGAATTTCAATGCGCCCGCGCGCCGGGTGCTCAGCAAGATAAATGAGTTTAAGCAGGCTGGTTTTGCCAGCACCCGACGGGCCGGTAAGCCAGCGAAAGCCACCCTCCTCAATCTCGAAGCTGATACCGCGCAGCGCCTCACCCTCGGGCGCGCGGTCAGCGTGCCGGTAGCGCAGCCAGACATCTTCGAATCGGACCATCAGGCTTGATCCCCCATGCGCTTCTAGTGCCGTGATAAGCCGCATCGCGGCAAGACTTGGGGGGCATTTATTTGCGGTAAATGCCGCGGGCCGCCGTTCATGTTATTGCGGCACTTCGGTAAAGATGTCATTCGTTAAGACGCAATGCGGATCGTTTGCCCTGATTGCCAAACCCAGTACGACGTTGCCGATAAGCTGATCGGCGGCAATAGCCGCCGCTTGCGCTGTGGGCAATGCGGCCATGGCTGGCGTTTCGAGCCAGAGGACCCGGCGGAAATACCCCTCGTACTCCCTGTGCAATTGGTATCACAGCAGGCTGCTCCGGTTCCCGCCGCTGAGACGGATGAAGTCCTGAGCCGCCATTTTGGTCAGCCGAGCGACGACGAGGCAAAAGCGGAAGTACAGGCGGCATTGCGAGACGAGGCGCTCAGCCACCCGCACCAGGAAACACACCAGGAGGCGACAGCCCAGCTGCCGGAACCCGTTGCCGCAACCGATGCCGACCGGTTTGCCGACATTGTGCGCGCGGCGCGTAACAACGAAATGGAGCTGGAGCCCGAGCGGACCCGCCAGCGCCGTAGCCCGAAGGCGGCTTCGCGCTTGGTGGTGCCATTATTGCTTCTGCTGATCCTGGCGGTGGTTTTTCTGGAACGCCACGTGCTGATGCACGCCCTGCATCTTTCGTAAGGCTTTAGAGCCGGATGATTTTAGATCGAATCACGGCGTGATCCGCTCTAAAATCTGAATCCGCCTCTAAAACAATGAGATAGAGAGCGATTCAGACTTTAGGCTCGCGCGCAAAGCGAGCGAACCTAAAGTCATCGCGCTCTAGCGTTTCCGAGGTTTGGTTACCTGCCGGGCGCGGCCCAGCGCCAGCGCGTCATCCGGCACATCCTGATTAATAACTGAACCCGCGGCGATCAGCGCGCCATCGCCCACGGAAACAGGCGCCACCAGGGCCGTATTGGACCCAATAAA
>JAGWIL010000439.1 GCA_028866335.1 Rhodospirillales bacterium | reverse complement strand
ACGAAACAACACATCACCCACGATGCCAAAATTCATTAACCGATTAAGGAAAACCATGTGGCCCGGCGTGTGGCCAGGGCAATGGCGCACCTCGAAATCCTGCCCACCCAGGCGAATGGTGTCGCCCGCTTTCAGCCAGAGATCCGGCGTGCAGTTTCTGGCGGAAATACCGTAGGCGCGGCCTTGTTCGGCCAGCCCGTCGAGCAGAAACTCATCTTTAATGCCCGGGCCGGTTATGCGGACGCCGAGCTTTTCGGCAAGCTCAGCCGCCCCGCCGGCATGGTCGATATGGCCATGGGTGAGGAAGATGTCTGTGATTGATAAGCCCAATTTGTTGATCTGCGACATGATCACCGGCACGTCCCCGCCAGGGTCGATCACGGCACCCTGTTTGGTTTCATCGTCCCATACCAGTGCGCAGTTTTGCTGGAAGGCGGTGACGGGGATGATGCCGATCTGAAAGCTCATGAACGTAAATCCGGTGGTGTGGCTTCGGTTTTTAACAAGGCGACGGCTTCTTCCAGGGTAAGGATTTCCTGCGCGGCACCGCCGAGGCGGCGGAGCGCCACCTTACGCTCCTCAGCCTCCTTGCGGCCCACCACCAAAATGTTGGGCACGTGGTGCAGGGAATGGTCGCGGATTTTCGCCTGGATTTTCTGGTTGGAAGTATCCAGCTCAACTGCCAGCCCGCCTTCGCGTAAGGTGTTCGCGACTTCGGCAGCGTAATCATCAGCATCGGAGACGATGGTGGCCACCACGGCCTGGGTGGGGGCCAGCCAGAGAGGGAAGCGGCCGGCATATTGCTCGATGAGGATGCCGAGAAAACGCTCGAAGCTGCCGATGATGGCGCGGTGGAGCATCACCGGGCGGGCGCGGCTGCTCTCCGAGGTGACATATTCCGCGTCCAGCCGCTCGGGCAGCACAAAATCCACCTGGATGGTGCCGCATTGCCAGTCTCGACCGATGGCGTCGCGCAGCACAAATTCGAGTTTCGGGCCGTAAAACGCGCCCTCCCCTGGGTTGAGCGTGTAGTTCACCCCCGCCTTCTCGCAAGCGGCTTTGAGGGCGCCCTCGGCGCGGTCCCACACATCATCCGCCCCAGCGCGAACCTCCGGGCGGTCTGAGAATTTCACCGTGAAGCTCTCGAAGCCGAAATCCTTATAGACGCTCTCCAGCAGGGCGACGAAGCGCACGGTCTCGTCGGCGATCTGGTCTTCCATGCAGAAGATATGCGCATCGTCCTGGGTGAAGGCGCGCACGCGCATGATGCCATGCAGCGCGCCAGAAGGTTCATAACGGTGGCAGGCGCCGAATTCGGCCATGCGGATGGGAAGCTCGCGGTAAGACCGCAAACCCTGGTTGAAGATTTGCACATGGCAGGGGCAGTTCATCGGCTTCAAGGCGAGGGTTGTGTCTTCCTCCGCCACTTCCGCGATGAACATGTTCTTGCGGTATTTGTCCCAATGGCCGGAAAGCTCCCACAACTTGCGGTCCACCAGCTGCGGCGTGCGCACTTCCTCATAGCCGCCTGCTTCTTGGCGGCGGCGGATATAGGCTTCCACGATGCGGTAGAGCTTCCA
>JAGWIL010000438.1 GCA_028866335.1 Rhodospirillales bacterium | reverse complement strand
TCCTCGAACACGTTCGCCTCGCGGTTAACGCGGCGGATGGTCATGATTTTCTCGATGATGATGGTCCACACCCAGATGCTGGCGATCAGCAGGATGATCATCACCAGCTTCACCACCGCATCCGCCTGCAAAAACAGGCCGAGCAGCGAGAGATTCGCCTGTGGCGCGGCCATAGCCGCCTGAGACACCGTTTGGTCCACTATCTTTCCCCGTTCAAAATTTCAGGCGCGCAACCCACTCACTGGGAATGCGCGTCGCCCTGCCATCGGACACGCGCGCGCAACCCAGCCCGAGCTCAAGCACGGCCAGCGAGTCGCTGTCTCGCAGGAATTTCTGCCGCAATGTAACGCTTGCACCGCGCATTTCCGTAAATTCCGTTTCAACCGTCACCAGCTCATCTATCCTTGCGGGGCGCTGATAGAGCAAATTGACGCGATGCACCACAAACATAACCCCGTGGGTCGTAACCATCTCCGCATGTGGCGCACCCATCTCCCGCAGGGCTTCCGTGCGCGCCCGCTCGGCGATGGAGAGATAATTCGCATGGTAAACGATGCCCCCCGCATCCGTATCCTGATAATAGATGCGTGTGGTGTAACGATAGATCAAGATCCTGCTCCAAGCCTATGATTACGGCTGAAAAAGGTTTTTGTAAGGCAGATCACTCGCCCAGCATATCAAGCAGGTCCGGGCCGCGCTGGGGCGGGTTCAGGCCCAGATGCCGCCAGCCGGCATCGCCCAGCATCCGCCCGCGCGAGGTACGCAGCAGCAGGCCTTCCTGAATGAGATAAGGCTCCACCACATCTTCCAGCGTGTCCCGCGCTTCGGCCAGGGCGGCGGCCAGGGTTTCCACGCCCACGGGGCCACCATTATGGTGCTCTGCCAAGCGCTTAAGGTAGCGCATGTCCATCGCATCCAGACCTTTCTGGTCCACATCCAGCCGGGTGAGTGCGGCATCCGCCAAATTACGTGAAATCTCCGTAACGCTGGCCGCTGTGGCAAAATCCCGCACCCGGCGGGTGAGCCTTCCGGCAATGCGCGGCGTGCCGCGCGAACGCCGGGCAATCTCCATCGCGCCGTCGTAGGAAAGCGTCATGCCCAGTTTCTGTGCCAGGCGGATGACGATGCCGGTGAGTTCGTCCGGGGTGTAGAACACCAACCGCAGCGGAATACCGAACCGGTCCCGCAAGGGTGTGGCGAGCAGGCCGGAGCGCGTGGTGGCGCCTACCAGCGTGAAAGGTGGCAGATCTATCCGCACCGTGCGGGCACCTGGACCCTCGCCGATAATCAGGTCAAGCTGAAAATCCTCCATTGCCGGGTAGAGGATTTCCTCAATGGCCGGTTGCAGGCGATGGATTTCGTCGATGAACAGCACGTCCTTCGGCTGGAGATTCGTCAGAATCGCCGCGAGGTCGCCAGATTTCTGGATCACGGGGCCAGATGTGGCCTTGAACCCCACCCCCATCTCATGCGCCACAATCTGCGCCAGCGTGGTTTTGCCGAGGCCCGGCGGGCCGTGCAGCAACACGTGGTCCAGCGCCTCGCCACGGGTTTTGGCGGCGGCGACGAAAATCTTCAAATTCTCTCGGCT
>JAGWIL010000437.1 GCA_028866335.1 Rhodospirillales bacterium | reverse complement strand
AAATAATGTAACTCAACTACATAACGCATTACAGCATGGAATAGACCAAGTGTTTGAGGCTTATCAAATTAACAATAAGATGGAAGAGCACTCTACATTTATCAACTCAAAAATGAAGGAAATGCAAACATGGTTACCCAATTTAAGTTATATACGCAGATCAACTAAGAACAATTCGCCTCAGTTTTTTGTTCTGAATGTAAAAAAAGATGGTAATTTTAATAAACAATTATTTGAAAATGGGTTTCGTGACTATCCAGACGGGTCAACAGGCAGTATATGCGCATTTGGCCGTAATGCAGGTATTCTTCTTGGCACGGAAACTGGAGGAACTGTACGTAAGCTAATCAAATCATATTGTCTTAGTGAAGCGTCAGGTTTCGCCAAGGTTTGGGATTATAAAGATGGTACTAACAATCAGATAAACATCTACTCTTCCGATGGTCTTAGAATTTATGTAAATGGTAGTGGTGGGACAGGTTATGTAAAAGTGAACACAATGAATCAACAGCAGGTATATGTAAAACCGACTGTAGAAGACAAATCGCAAAATGAAAAATGCACCTTTAAATATCCAATACTAGTAAAGCGTTACGGCATGTATACTAGCTTAGATAAATATTCCGGAAATACCGCAGTTAGTTTTGGGCTTTATCTGGGAAGAGATATTTTAACTTGTACCGGAGCCAAAGATTATATGGTTTATTATTCGGCGGCTTCAATAAATTACAATAATTACTTTGGTTTTATTGACCCGTATATAGGTAGTGTTTTTGCTGGTAGGATTCCTATTAGCCCATATGCATCATATAATGTAAAACTATGTCCTGCAAGTAATGGTAATCCAGCTTACTTATCACACCTTGATAATTTATGTATGGAATGGGAATAGCTGGAATAAACGCCAGTTGTTGAATGAATAAACACAGCTAGATTAAAGATCAAAGTGCAAAATTTATCCACATGATTGTCAAATAGTGTAATTTCCTATTTTATGACTTAAATAATAGTTAAATAAATAAAGGAAGTTCCATATGTCTAAAAAAGGGTATAAACACTTAAATCAAGAAGAGAAGTTCTATATAGGCAAACGCCTCCAAGCCGGTGATAATGAATTTCAGATAGCCAATGATTTGGGGCGTTATGCTAGTACAATTACTCGAGAAATTGAACGTAATAAAGATCCCATTACTGGCCTATATACTGGTCTGGTTGCTGAGGAGAAGGCGAAATCTCGCCAGCAGAATGCGAATCGAAAAGTTGAAGTAATTACCACTATTTCCAGTAAGGCATATTATACAATTTTAGAAGAACTCCAGAAAAAATCAAGTCCAGAACAGATAGCTGCCATATTAAGTGGTGAGCTTGGCGAACCAATAAGTCATCAAGCAATTTATAACTATCTTCGTAAAGACAAAGCAGATGGTGGAAAGCTGTATCTGTATTTACGGAGAAAAGGCCGACGCTATCGCTACTGTAAGAAATCTGTAAAAGTAGCAATTAATGGTAAAAAGAGCATTGAAATCAGACCATTAAAGCTGTTGCTTTTACAAACATTTGGCAATTGGGAAATAGATACAATTTTTGGTAAA
>JAGWIL010000004.1 GCA_028866335.1 Rhodospirillales bacterium | reverse complement strand
CATAGGGGTCATAGACTGGGTTCTGCATCGGCGGGGGCGCCGGCGGATGGTAATCCGACACCTTCTTGATATTGCCGCTCTCGCAGGCCGCGAGGGAGAGTGTCAGGAGAGGAAGAAGAAAAAAGGCTCGGCGCATGACTGTGCTCCATAATGATGAAGCACAGTCTGGCCGTCTAAATTGCGAACGGAGTGGGTTAACTGCTTACCGGGGATCGTTTGGCGGCGGTGCGCCATAGAGATCCCAGTGGAGGAGTTGGCGGGCGGCTGCCTGGGCCTTGTCTTCTGCCGCTTTCTTTCCGGCCGCGAGATCGGCGTTCTGGTCCTGCAAACGATGATTCTCCGCCTCAAGACGAGCGATCGTCGTCTCGTAGTCCTTCGCGATCCTGATCGCTTCGGTAGCGGCGGCCTTGAGAACACCCTGCTGCTGCTCGTAGTGCTGCAACCAGGCACGAAGATGGGCGATCTCGCTCTCGTAATCCCGACGAGCACGCGCATTACCCACCAAGGCAGCAAATTGATTCGCCGCCATTGCGTCTGTGATCATATTGGCGGCAGTAGTTGCGTTACTCATCTTCGCTGCCTCCGCTACTGTCGGTGGTTGCGCGCAATGTTGAGTCCATAGAGCCCTCGGCACCCTGGCTCGACGGTCCACCAATATACCCTGCGGGTCCCCGTGGCAAACTCTGTTGCGAACGCCCCCCCTGGCCAATGGCTTGTAGGCTCCCGGTCAGAGCAGTTTTAGCGCCAGATGCAACCCGCTCGCTGGGTCCCCATGCTGCCTGCTGATAGAAAGCCTCGTGGTCCACCCGATTGGCAGGCGCCAGCCCGATCAGCCGGGGCAGGTGATGGGGGATCAACGTCACCATCCGGAAAGACATCAGCGCTGCGGTCACATGGAGCATGACGAAGATATTCACCAGGACGATGACGCCGATCATGTTGGTGACGAACCAGCCGCCATCGAGCACGAAGCCGGTCGCGATGCCAAAGGACTGGCGGATCAACAGAGACATGCAGTCGTAGACGAAATAGCTGAGGAAGAGGCCGATCACCATCAGAACCGGCCGGAACATGACGTTGAACAGAAGGCCCCAGCCCTCGATGCCCCGACCGTGCAGGCCTTCGCCGCCGACCGTCATGTGAGCCAGCATCCAAAGCGGCACGGCAACCATGGCCTCGCACACCAGGATAATCCACCCACAGACCCCCGCCATCCAGAGCACGTAGGGAATCATCGGCAGGACATATGCGATGATGATGCCGGGCATAAGGATCGCCGTCAGCAGCATGAAGATCGGAATCGCCAGGAAATTAACTAGCGCGTGCCCCGCGACGGTCGCCGCGGCCCCGCCCCACTGGAAGGTCAACACCTGGTAGATCGTCACGCCGGCTGTGGCGGCCTTCGAAGCCAGCAGACCGGCGGCGACGAACGCGAGCAAGGCCGTGTTCATTAGCGTTTGGCCAAGACCCATCAGGCCACCGAACGGATCTGTCCAGGTCTGGTTGCTGGGCAGCAGAAAGCTGGTGATATGGTTCAGGGTCCACTGCGATATGTGCATGGAATTGAAGATTTGCTCGATCACCGAACTGCCCTGCTGTTCGTTGGTGATCGAGGCGAGGGTGGTCGGTACGCCCGACGGCGGCTCCGATTGATCGGTCGTGGTCGCCGTCGTGCGGAGTGTGGACATATAGGCGCTGGCGGCGCTGACCATCGGCGCCAGGTCGTAGGACATCGATTTGCCGATGCCGTCGTAATTGGGCGACGTGACATCCGGCGTCGCGTTCAAGAGCGATAGCGTGGCGGCATTGAGGCGCGCGATCTCCAGGTAATAGGCGCCAGCCGAGGTCCAGCCGAGCGCCGATTGCTGAGTCTCACTGGTCTCCAGCGGCGAGGTGCCATCCGCCTCCGCCTGCTGTGCCGTGAGAAGATCGAGATTGCCTTGGCGCGCCGCTGTAGCGCTCCCTTGGATTGCGCTGTTGATTGCGGACTGCTCGCTCGTCGCCGTGGTCTGCAGAGACTGCGTGTAGTCGTTGACGGCGTTGGTGTAGATCGATTGCAGCGCCGAGAGGGACGAGCTGTTCTTGGTCTGATAGAGATTGGTCGCAACGTTCTGGACCTGGGATCGGATGTCGTTGTCCAAGACATCCTGCAAAATAGCCTGTTGAACGCCGGCCATGTTGACGTTGATACCAGCAACCGTCGTTTGGTTTTTCGGTGGCTCGTTGATGGTGATCGAGCCGCACGCCGGATCGCCTGACTCATTGCCAGACGAGAGGCTGTATCGCCAGGTCACATAGGAACCGTCCGTCGTATCGGCGCCGGACACGGGTTGCGGCACGGCGACGAGGCTTGTTCCCCCGGGGTTTGCAGAGCCTCCGGCCAGGTTGACGAGATCCATGCACAGCTCGGAATTGATCAAGCCCGATACGACGTCCCCCGTGCCCGGAATGACCGGTTGGGCGATGATCATTGCGTCAGGGCCGACCGACTGGACCGCGTTCGTGTAGAGCGCCTTGCCCATGCCCACACCCCAAAGCGCGGCCTGCTCGACCAGTTCTTGTCCGGCGGAAAACCCGGTGCCGAGCGGGAACATCATGATCGCCGCGAAACCAATGCGAACCACGAAGATCCAGGACTGGTTGTTGCCGAGGATCTGCGAGCTTTCCGCTGCCCGGTGGATCGTCATGATCGTGTTGTAGCAGACGAAGGCGCAGGCGATGGCCGCGACATACCCGGTGAACTGCCCGATGATCTGACCGATCACCGTCGCTTCGCTGCCGGTCGAGGAGGCGGTGGTGGTGACGCCGAGCGTGGCTCCGGTTGGGAACAGGCTTTTGATAACCTGAGCCGCCCAATCGTTTCCCGGGTCGAGCGCGGACCAGCTCACGTCATAGGGATTGGTCGTCTGTGCAAAGGCAGGCCCCGCGATAACCGTGATGGCGAGGGCAAACAGCAGGAGAGGGATAATTCGCATGGCTACCTCGGGGGGATTTTCCCCGAGGCTGCCATGCGATATTGCGAACGGCGCTGGTAAAAGCGCTAGCTGGGGGACGGACCGGGACGGCTGGCGTTCTCGGGTCCGTTGGGGTTGAAGAAGGATTTCACGCTTTCGACCGCCTTCTGAATAATCTCGGCGGCCTGTTTCGAGATGTCTTCGAGGCTCGATTTTCCCTCTCGGCGCGACGGCGTGCCTTCCGCCTTCTCGCCGATCTCCGCATCGAGTTGCTGGAACTTGGCGGTAAGGTTTGCTGCGTCAGGTCGGCGGGCAATGATCTGTTCGACGCCTGTCCGCGCTTCGCCGTATTTGGCCAGAGCCTCGGCCGCCTTGTCATAGGCGTTGGCGAAGCCCTTTTCCTCGACGAGAGCGGTGTTGAACTGCTGCCGTAGATCCTGGTAGCGGCCGCCGTCACGCATGCCGGCGAGCACACCCGCCATGCCTTCCGGGTCGGAGCGTGCGGCCGATGCGATACGATTCATGATCGTCGCGCCGTCGCCCGCCTGGAAACCTTGCATGGCATCCAGCGCGGCGCGTCCGGCACGTTCGGCATTCCGGAGGCCGGCTTGGTCCCGCCCCTCGCCGAGGCTTGCCTCGAAGGCCGCCAGACGCCCCCCAAAGGGCTGCGGCGCGGAATCCCATGGCGCCGAGGCGCCGCCGCCCGTGACGTTACGCACGACGCCATTCAGATGATCGACGAGATTGGCGGGGCGCACATGCACGTTCGCCTGCTGACCTGCCGCCTGGGCTCGGGCTTCGTCTTGGATACGAGATGTCTCATCTCGGGCATTCGCCCCCTGGCGATCGTCTCCAGCCGCGGTCGGCCCACCCGGCTTGGTCTCTGACCGTTCAGCACGCGCAGCGTTCGGCCCCGAAGCGGCCTCTGCTTTCGGGGCGTCCGGGGAAGGAGAAAGAGGGGGTGCTCGGTCAGCTTGGCGGACAGCATGCTCGAGGTGATCGATCCGATCGTTGATCTGATCAGTGAATTGGAGAGATTGCCGCCCGATCTCCTGCCCCTGATGTCGAATATCGCGCACCAACTCCGGATTGTTAATTGTCGGAGTCGATTGCAGGAGCGCGATCATCCGCCCATTTTCGAGGCCCGGAGCCGAACCGGCAAGGTTAGTCATTTCGGCGCGGGCCGTCTCCGAAAGCGGAAGTTGATGTCCTAGGGTCTTCTCGACATTCTCCACGGCATAAGCCACCGAATGCCGAAACTCCGTTTGATTCGCGCGAAGCGGATCGGCACGGTCATTGTTCAGCCCCTCGATGTGATCAGCCAGTCGCGGGTCTTTTGCGCGGATTTCGTTGATGAAGCGATTTGCCGCGTCCACCATTTCCTGCGTCGCCGGCGACCGTTGGTCTTGAGCGATTGGGCTCGGATCGTTCTCTACCATCGAATCAGACTTTCCTGTTAATTGCTGGAACCAGCGACCACGGGGGTAGGCAGTGTCGAGGTCGGCACGTAATCGTGCTGCGTATCGACCGCGAGATGGGCCGCTTCGAGAGTGCCGCGCTCCAAATTGGTCTTGTAGATCTGGAACTGCAGATAGTTGTTCAGCGCCAATTCAGTGGCGATCTCGCGCTCGACGGAGGGCGGCGGCATGCTTTGCAGATTGGCCGCCCACGTTTCGTCGGAAACGCGACGTTCGGACTCGATCTGCAGGACCTGAAGCCAGGAACCTTGCGTCTGCGCCGTAAGCCCCATGTTGGTGAGATACTGCTGCTGCACGGCCGTCAGGGGCACGGTCTGGGACTGCATGCCGACGATTGTGTCGAGAAACGTCTGCGCGGCGGAAATTCGCGCATTGTATTCCCGTCGGGCGACCTGCGCGTCCTGTCCGGCAAGCGAGGTGAGCTGGCTTCCACGGAGGGGGGCCGGCGCGACGGCCTCGATCAGGTTCGTCGAATAATCCTTTGCCGCCGTCAGATCCGCCTGCGTCGCATAAGTGCCGCCCGCAAAGAGGGTCGAGAAGCTCTGATCGGTGTCGGCCGTCGCGGTGTTTGCCGTGCAAGGAAGCCCTGCCGCCTGGTCGTTGGCATCGCAGTAACCGTTGATGTGCTCGGCGTTGGCCGCCGCGGCACCTTGAGCCTGCCCATAATACGACGGCATCTGCGGCCAGCCCTGGTCGCGCTGGTCCTGCACCTTTGCGATCGAATAGGCGACCTGATAGGCCTGGTGCGCTGCGGACTCGGTGCTCACCCCTCCATCGAGGGCGGCGCACTGGGTCGGACTTACGGTCTGTTGGTCGCGGATCTCCGCATCGCGGAGCTGCAACATGTATTGACCCATCGCCTCGTTGGAGGCGTCGGTGATCTGCTCCTGCGCGCCGATCTGCGCTTTCGAATAGTTGGCTTCTTGGGTGAAGCCCTCCTGGAGCAGAGTGTTCGTCGAGCCGAATGTCGTGCTGCCGATCGCCGAGGAAATGCCGTTGTCGATGGTCTGGACAGCCTGGAGAACACTGAGGATGCCGCTCTCCTTGGCGAGCGTTTGCACCTCTTCGGCGATCGATGCCGGGTCAATGACCGGGAGGTCGGCATAGGCAGGCGCAACATGCAGAAACGTGGCGCCGATCGCCATACCTGCGGCCGTTGCTCCAAGAAGACTGAGCTTGCGCATGATCGTCTCCTTCAGAAGGTGCCGTTGATGTTCTGCAGGGCGGTATATCCGCTCGGATACATCGCGTTGCCGGTGATGTAGAGGCCCGTGCCCGATCCGTTCGTGCCGACGCCGGCGCCGAGCGTCCCGATGGTCGGGCCACCGCCGCCGAAGCTGAGTTTCGGACATGACAAGCCACCGCCAAGGCCGCCGAAACCGAGATTGAACCCGGTGATGGTCAGCCCGCATTGGACATTGCCGAGCCAGGAGTTCCAGGTTGATTGCACAGCGCTGCAGATCTGGCCCTCCACCGTCTGCAGCAATGACGTCGGATTGAGCAGATTGGTGACGAGGTTGAGGCCGACACCGTTGAAGAAGTTGTTCAGGCAGGAAAGGCTTGTCACGCTTTTCGGCTGTTGGATGGTGGTTTGGTCGGCAGCCATACGAGAGGTCATCCCGTTGGCAGCCGCTTGAGCGAGCGCCGCGCAGCCGACGCTGCCGGTGGTTGTGGATTGCGCGAAGGCGGGGGCAGTGGACATCGCGGAGACCGCGAGGATCGCAGCCATGGCGATGCTCTTATTCATGGGGAGACTCCTGGTTGGCGGCGTCGGTGGCCGACGCCAGTTCATCCATCCGCTCGATGGAAATCAGTCGCTGAAGTGTTGCTTGGCGCGCGACGGTAGTGACGCTGGCAAACAAGGCCCGCCCAGCCCCAGACCGCGCATCAAGCAAGGCATTTTCAATGCTCTGGTGATTGGGCAAGCCCACATCCCGGAGCCAATGGAAGAAGGCAAGCGTGCGCGCGGCCCCCACCTGGGCAAGCACCGTCTGGATGTCTTCCAGGAACGCAGCGTCGCCCATCAAAGACGACAGTGTTTCGGTCTTGGTGTCCGCGAGCTGATCGAGAAGTTGCCCGAACTCGATCATCAGCCCGCCCGCTGTGGAGGAGGCTTCGATCGGACGCACCGGAGGGGGCCATGCGTCGGCGAAATGCGCGGGGCGCACGGCGTCCAGCCAATCGGATACAACCTCTGTTCGCAAATCGGGCATTGCACAGCTCCTTTCACGGATCGTGTGGAGCATCGCGCCTCGTTCTGCGAATGGCGCTATCTTCTGATCTCGACCGCCATGCGGGTCATGACAAGGCGGAGCCCGATCGGTTTGACCGCCTCCCGGAGGACTTCATTCCACCCCTTTCCCCCTTTCCAGGAGACCACCATGGATGGATCGGCGCCCGGGCCATAGGTCACTCGGACCGCGGCGGGGACGATTTGCCGACAGGCAAAGCCAAGAGGGACGTCGTTGCCGAAGCCCTTGGCCAGTTTCCAGTGCCAAGTCGCCTTATGTGGTGCTTTTGCGGCCAGGTCCTCCGGGTCGACGATCGGCGCCATGGTAACGGGTTGCGCTGCAACGGAGGCAGGAGGAACCGATTTCACGACAAAATCGGCACGGGCTGGGTGCGGTTCCGATAGTAGTGTCGCCGCGAAGAATGCCAAAAGGATAGTATTGCGGTAGATGGTCATCACACGCCTCCGACTAGTGCGTCAGGCGAATGGTTGAGCCAAATTTTTGCGAATGGGGATTGCGAAACAGGCTTCTGACGGGGGATAAACCGGCATCGTCGATGGTGTCGAGAACGAGGAGCAGCATGATTTAGGCACTGCTGCGGTTGCTATTTCCGGGAGGAGTTGGACTTCAACCTATGGGCAGACCACCAAAAGAAAAAGCCCCGGCCGACGACGAGCTAGATTCAATCATCCGCAGTCTGGCGGAGAAGCTCGCGGCCGCCCGAAAGGCGCGCGGATTGACTCAGGCATCGGTCGCCGCAATGGCCGACATGACACAGCAGCAAGTATTTGGCCTGGAACAAGGCACGTCAAATGTCACAATCCGCACACTCGCACGAGTGGCGAAGGTTTTGGACTTAGACTTGCAGGCGTTATTCAGTAACGTGGGGTCAAGTTCCAACACTAGACTTTTCAATGCTCTCGCGGCCTTCCAGGATGTTCTGAAAGAACGGGTGGAGCAGGATCAAGCCTTTCTCAATGAGATCATTGCTGTCCTGGAGCGTTCAAAAACCGAGGCCGTTCGCAATCAGACTGAGCTAAATGATGATGAAAGCTGAACACCTGATTTAGCGCCGAAGCCTATCCGATCGGGGCTTACAGTTTATAGGGCGTAATTTTTAGCCCTTGAAAAACACATAATAAGGCGTTAAGCCTGCCTTCAGTCCCTGACTGGAGGTAAAAGTGACGTTAACGAGCGTCCGAAAAGTTGAGGAAAAGGGGGTGGCGCTTACGGCGCCGCTAGACCTTCCTCAATTTCCGGCCGCCCCTACGCGCTATCCTCTGTTCGATCGCCTCCTGGCTTGCATGATCAACGCGGGTCAGGGCATCCACGCGCTCTGCCTGCTGCTGAGCCTGACCCGCAACGTCCTCGACGAGCACATCGTCCGCCTCGGGCTCGTGACGCCTCACGAACGTCCCATGCGCACGGGCGGGGCAAAGGCCTGGTCAGTGAAGGACACCCTGCGCCTCATCGTGTGGCGGCTTGCAGCGGTCCATCCGGAGATCATCGCACAGCGGCTGGATGTGCCGCGCTCAGCCAACGCGGTCCGAGCAAAAGCGCGGCGGTTGGGTATTCCCTGCCCGGCTCGGAAAGCCCTCCACAAGCCCGATCCCGCCAGTCTTCGCGATCCAAATGTGTCCGACCTTTGGGCCACGATCATTCTGGCATCAGCCAAACCCGGACAGACGGTTGATGAGGCCCTCAAGGATCTGAGCACGAAAGTCGTGGGCAGCCCGGCGGAGCTGGTTCAGCTTCCGATCAAGGAAATCCGGCGTGTCGGCAAGCAGAACAAGTCCACCGGCCAGCGGGAATTCTCCTTCTTTGGGATCGTCAGGGAACGCGATGAGCCCGCGCCGACGAAGCCGCAACATCTTCCCGCGCCGACGAGGGAAGATCAGGTCGATTTCGAAAATCCTCTGACCTGGTTTCGGGGTTTGCGCGGAAGAACAAAGGCCCAGACAAATAAGGTAGCCGTCTGGGTCGGGTTCATGCTGACCGCAGGAGGCCTCCACTATAAGGAGGCGGCAAAGCTTCTGGGCGTCAAACCGGGCGCTTACAGGACGTTCAAGACGCGGGTCGGCATTCCCAGTGACTCTGATCGCCGCAAAATGGGGAGTGTCTTTGACCTCGAAGCAGCAGAAGCGACGCTTGCGCGATCAGGTTATGAACTCAGGCGCTGCCTCAAAAGCGATAATTGGTTTTGGGCAAAGAAATCGGAGAAGGGAATCCGGCTTTCCCCACCTCTTCGCACAGGTGAGAAGATAATTGGCGAGCGTGGCAACAAGTTTACAATAGTTACGCGCGCCATGCTTGAAGCAGAAAAGCTCACGAAGCAAATGCCGTTCGCAAAAAATGCGGCGAGTATGTCTGCATGATGCAAACATGCAGGTGCGATCATGAGAAATTCCTCTAGCACAATCACCCGCCGTCTATCCGATCCAGACTTTCAGGGTGTCATTGTCACCCGGTGCCTCGGGCTGACGATCGCCATGGCGGCGTTGCTCGGGGTATCGATCGCGCATGATGCCTGGCAATGGACCCATCCGGTCCAGCCGCGATATTTTTTCACCGATGGAAAAGACACGCCTCGCCCCGTCGTCGCACTCGACAGTCCCATCGTCGATGACACACAACTCCTGCAATGGACCGTCAATGCGGTCCTCGCACCCTACAATATCGACTATTACAACTATCCAGCGGAACTAAACACGGCCAGCCGTAAATTCACGCTTCACGGCTGGAATACTTTCGCGCAGTCGTTCATCAGCGAGGGCAACTTCGACGAATTAAAGCGGGCGAGGCTTCTCTGCCACGCGCAGTCGGAACGAGCCGCCCTGATTCACCAGACGAGCTACCAACAAGGCGCGCTCGCCTATGAGATTCAGGTTCCGGTCGTGCAGACCTGTGAAAACGTCAATCAGGCGAGCACCAACCGGATGATGATCACGGCGCTCGTCGTTCGCACAAATGCCGACGATCATCCAGACGGGCTGGCGATCGATCAACTCGTGGCAAGCCCGCAATAGCCGTCATGGAGGGCAAACGGATGAGCCACGGGATTATGAAACGAGCGCTCGGAGGGGTGATCAGCCTCTCGGCTTTGGCCCTTTTGGCAGCGGCCACTGCCTATGCGCAGTCGGATTCCAACGCCAATTTGGGCGTGCCTCCGAACAATTCTGCGAATGGCAACCCCGCCGAGCAGCAAGCCGTCCAAAACGCGATCCCGCTGTCGCCAGAGGCGATTGGGGAGCTGGCCAAGCGCTACAACGCGACCAAGCAGGCGGAGGAACAGGCCGTCATTCCCATGGCCGCACCGGTCAGCCGACCGATCAATGTGAGTTTCGCGCCGGGCGCAGCGGTCAGTATCATCCAGACCGTCAAAGGCTATCCCACGGCCGTTTCGTTCTTCGATTCCACCGGTGCGCCTTGGCCGATCCAATGGGATACCAATTCCGACCCGGCGGCCGTTTCGGGTGCCGCCAGTTGCAGCGCTCCCAATAGCCACGGCGGTCCATCGGTCGTCGCGATCGGGTTTTTCGTCTGCACACCGACCAAGGGCAGTAATGTCCTTGAAATTACGCCCCTATCGCTCGCGCCCCGAGGCGGTCTTGTGGTGTCGCTGCAGAACTCTCCCAAACCGCTCACCTTCCTGCTGACGGCAGGCGGCGGCCGGTATGACGCCGACCTCTCCGTCCATGTCGAAGACCGAGGCCCGAACGCACAGGTCGCGATCATGACCCAGCCGGACGCACCGGATACCGGCGCACCTTACCTGACAGGGATGCTCGAAGGTGTGCCCCCGGCGGATGCCACCCCGCTGTCGGTTGAGGGCGTCTCACCCGACGAACTCACTGCCTGGCGCCTGGGAGGCAACGTCTACATCCGGACGCCGGACACGTTGCTTTCGCCCGAGTGGACGGCTTCGGAGGCGGAGGCCGGCACAACGGTCTACGCCGTTCCGAACACGCCGGTTGTGCTTCTCTCTGTCAACGGCCGAACCGTGTCGGCCAGTCTCAAGGATTCCCAGTGATGTCCGACACAGCCCCCTGGTGGAAGCCGAGCCTGAAGAGCGGATCGATCCTGACGAGCGCAGGTCAGGCCGGCCCCCGCCGGTTGCTGGTGATCGGAGTCAGCGGCCTCGTGTTGGCCACGATGGCCGTCATCGTCATCACCAGCGGTCATCATGTGCAGCGCTTTTCCCAGGACGCGCACATGAAACCCATCGACCCCCTTCCTGCAGGTCTGCACTCGACGCCCGAGCAGGATCAATTGGCACTCCAGGCCGATACGGCGCATGCCGATACGGCGCTGTCCAAGGGGAACTCCTACACCCCTCCCCTGGCACCAAGCGCGTCGGTCATCCCGGCGCCGACGGTCCAGTCGACGCCGCCGGCCGCTGCGGTGCCCCTGCCGGCGCCGCGGTTCGTGCCGCCGCCGCCGCCGCAGGTGACACCCGTGGACGAACCGACGTTTCCGCCGCAGACGATCTCCGCGCCGCAGGCGGCGCCACAACCCATTCAGGCGACGCCCGTTGCGGCGGTTTCCGCTAATCCCCAAGCCGTTGCCGCCTATAACCAGCAGATCACCGACCTGTTTAATCAGTGGGGCGGCCACGCACCGGAAACCGATGTCGTCCTCCCGCCCAGCACGGTGCAGACGGCGAGCGATCAGTCAACGGCCGCTCATGGTAGCCAAGCGGCGGACCCGCCTGGGAAAGCCAACGGCGGCAGCAGCACGGGCACGCCCGCGACGGGCATCGTGCTGATCCCGGCGGGGCGGGGCGTCTACGCCCATCCGATCCTCGCGCTTAATTCCGACGAGACGAGCCCGGCCATCTTCCAGGCCGATAGCGGCCCCATCGCAGGCGACCGAATGATCGGCTCCTTCGAGCGCCAGGACGATCGCCTGATCATCCACGTCAATTCGATCGTCCACCAAGGCCAGACCATCAGTTGCGATGGTGTCATCATCGCACCGGACACGATGGAGGCCTCAGTCGCGACGGGGGTAGACGAGCACTATCTATCCCGTGTGATTTTGCCCGCTGCGGCGGCCTTCATCCAAGGGCTTGGTCAAGCCATCGCCACGACATCCAATTCGGTATCAGTGCTGAGCCCCCTCGGGGGCGCGACAACTGCGACGAACCTCAACTTCCGCCAGCAGCTTGGCGTCGGTGCGGGTGTCGCCGGCGCTCAAGTCGGGACATTCCTCAACCAGGCCGCACCAAAGGGACCGACGGTCACGTTGGACGCCAATGTTGGCGTCGGCGTGATGTTCCTGACAGACGTGAAGACGCAGCCGATTCAGTAAGCCTTCTGTCTCCAACTGGAAATCCTCTCCGTTCGCAAATCAAAGGGCGATGCTTCGGCATCGCCCTTTTTGCAGGAGCAAACTGTCATGGATACGCATATTGCGGAACCGACTTTAGATGATGTTCAGAGCTATCAGGCGCGGCTGCCCGGGGAGCCGGAGACCGATCGGCAGAATGGTGGCGATGAACCGCTCCGTGCTGGCGAGCGACCCGCCGCCGTTCCGAAGGGCCACCGGAAGAGCGGGCTGCTGTCGGGCGTGGCAATCATCGCGGTGGCGGTGATCGCCACCGGCGGCTTCCTTGTCTCGCCCTACAATACCGTCGTTCCCGTCCCGCCCGCCCTGAAGCTCCAGGTCGCGCAGCTATTTCATGGCCATGCCGGTCCCACCCAGCCGCAAATCGCCGCGACGAGCACCAAGCCCACGCTTCCGAAGACACATTTGCCGCCTGCGCCGTCGCAGACGGCTGCGGCCGTGCCACCGGCAGCCCAGCAAGGGGCGCATTTGGACGTCCTCGCACCGGCGGCGAGCCTCGCCGCTGAAAAGCCGCAGGCCGCACTGCCGCCGGTCAAGCAGGCGCCCTATGTCCCGCCCCCGCCGCAGGACGAGGTCGCCGAGTTGGAAGGCTTCCAGTCGGGACATGCGGTCTCCGGCACTGCTGCGGCACCGACTGCCCAGACAGCACCGCACAAATCGGCCGCGCTCGCCCAGCCGGCGGCAAAGCCGGTTCAGGTCGCGACCCAGGCCGATGTCGTACCGCCCGGCTATGTGCCCCATGAACCGGGCGTGTCGGGGCAGAGCGGGATCGTGACCACCCACCCGACCACCCCGGACGCGGCGAAGCCGGCGCCGGCGCCACATCCAGCGAGTGTTGTTCCGGTCGTGGCCAAGCCCGAGCCGACTTCGACACAGAAAACCGAACCAACCGTTGTGAAGGTGAAGCCGGCGAGCATTGCGACACCGACGGCGGCGCTGGCTGCGGCCGCGAAACTCGAGGCCGCCCCGATGTCACCGCCCGACCAGGTTCAGGTGCTGGAACTGGTGACGCAGCTCGCAACGTTGGTGCGCGATGAACGCACCCAGATCTCGAACCTTCAGGCTGATCAGCAGAACGCTCAAAAAGCCGAAGGCGCAAAGCTGAGTGATTTCGAACGTCGTTTAGCCCTTGTCGAGGCCAGCCAGGCGATGGCGTCCGCCTCGGATGTGCCGGCGTCGTCCGATACCCTCTCCGCGCCGCCCGTCTCGCCGACGGCCGTGGCACTGACCAGCGCACGGGCCGCTCTGAAGGCCGCCAGCCAGCCGCCGCAAGCGCCGGCTCCAGCGCCAGCAGTCGCTCCCACACCGGCCCAGCCCGTGACCCCGGAAATCTACCATGTCCAGGCGGCGTCGCCTGGGCTCGCGATGTTGGCGGAGGTCGATCACAGCGGCGGAGACGGTGCCCAGATCCAGGTTCAGGTCGGGGACACGATACCTGGCTACGGCCACGTTCTTTCCGTAACACAACGCGGCACGAATTGGATCGTGCAGACTGATCACGGGCTCATCCAGTAGCTGTTCAAGGGAGGCCGTCCATGCAAGGCCTGGTCAACTTCGCGACGGCGATCGCCGACAGCATCGCCGTCGCACTTCCTGCCTTCTGCTATCTATCGGCGTGCGGCTGCTTCATGTTCTTTGCGTGGTCGCTCTGGCGCTGGTCGGAGCCGCATTCACGATATCAGCATCACCGCATCGACAAGCCGTGGGTGCCCTTCATCTCCTTGATCCTGAGTGGCGTGTTCGCGAGCTTTCCCCATTTTCTCACCATGGCGAATGTCAGCGCCGGCACGAACATGACCGTTGGGCTCACGAGTTACGCCGCGACCACACCGGCCACGGCATCAAATATCCTGGGGGCGACGCCGGATGCGAGCGTCGTCAATGTCGTGCAGATGTTCCAATACATCTTCGAGGCCTTCGGCGCGGCGTGTGTCTATTGGTCGATCATGCGGTGGCGTAGCATCATCAACGGCGCCGCCAACGGATCACTGAGCGCCTGTGGCGTGCAGTTTGTTTTCGGCGTGCTCTGCATCAATATTTTGACCGTCGCGACGGGCATCGAATCGTTCTTCAACACCGGCGGCTAAAAAAACCAAAACCGTGATGCCGTTCGCAGTCTCCTGGATCAGCCTGATGCGTGAGGGGCCTTTCCCTCGTCAGTCAAACAGGAGCCACTCCGTGAAACTCAAGCACACTCAGGCACGGGAGGCCACGTTCAAGCGTGGTGACGCCGTGCTCGTTTCCAACCCGGCCAGGTTTTCCGTCAAGCTCACCCTCTCCGGGCTCGGCCGGAAAGTCATGCCGGCCTTTCTGCTGGCCTTCGGCGGCGCGTTCGCCTTCGCCGGCCACGCCCTGGCGCAGGCAACCTCCCCCACCGGCGGCCTCGGCGCGCAGGTCAACACGATGTCGAGCGAGGCGATCAACTCGGGCGGCGAAGCGTTCGGTATGGGCTGCTACCTGGCGGCCGCCATCTGCTTCGGCTTCGGCGTCTGGGCGCTCTGGCAGTCCCGTCAGCCGCAGAACCGCGAGAGCGGTCATATCGGTCGCGGCATCGCGGGCCTGGTCCTGTGCGGCCTCTTCGCCACCGCCGGCGTCTGGATCGGTAAGGCGTCGATCTCGGCCTCCGGCGGCGCCGCCACGGTCAACACCACGCCGCAGATGGTCCAGTTCGGCAACACCGGCGGCTGAGACGGCACCGGCCTGCCTTTGCGGCTGGTAGCCGCATTGGCAGGCCGGCTCTTCTTGATGGAGGTCAAAACGATGGCTGCTTCTGGTCTGGACCGGTCCCTGCCGACGTCGAACGGGGCCCCGAGTGTTCGCCTCGCAAGCATCATGCTTGCTGTATCACTGGCTTACGTCTGTGCCGCGCTCATCAGAGCGCCCGAGATCGGCGCCATCGCTCGGGGCATGATGTTTCCGATGAAGCTGTTCCTCGTCGCCTCGGCGCCAACGATTGGTGGCATCGCTTTTCTCTGGTCGGATCGGGCCATCAGCGACACGCGGCGACGTAGCTTGCTGCGCATCTTGCTGGTTCTGGTCTGGGCCTTCGCAAGCGTGGCCCTGGTGAGCTTGATTTCATGATGTCGCTGCTCCCCTTATTCTTGTCTCCCGGAACGGCGGCGCCCATCGCGCGCGAAACCCCGATCGAGCCCTCGGGGACCTGCCGTCACTGCGGATGCAGTTCGGGGTCCGGTCATGCCTACCTTGGACGCGGTGCGCCTTCCTGCTGCGTTTTATGCGGCCTCGTGCAGAACCTCGTGCGCCCGCGCATCGACGAAGAGGCCTGCATCGTTTGGATTCCGGAGCTTAGCCAAGCGGCGATCAATGTAGTTATCCGGCGTCTTCATCTTGTGCTCCGTGCTCACGGCGAGCGCGTTGAGACAGGTGCTAAGCCGACGAAGACCACCGGGATGATCCCGACCCTTTATCACGTTGGGCAAGGCTTTCTCGAACGACGCCGTGAGGCAACGGCGCGGCTCGGCTCATCGTCTCCGTCAGACCTGGCTGACGCCTTACTCCGTCTCCCGAGCGAGGCTTATCAGGCCCGCGACAGGCTGCTCGGCGGCGCGCGGCTCTTACCCCTTGGGCACATCTTTGATGGTGCCGCCGATATTTATCCCGAGATCGTCGATAGCTGGGCCGCCGCCGGTCGAGCGTCAGCTTAACAACGGCAGGAGGTCCGTCATGCTCAAAAGTCTTGCCGCGGCTCTGGCGAACGTCTCGCTGATGTTCAGACAACCGCTGGGCTCGTTCTGCGATATCGAAACGGCCCACAACGACGCGCTGATCGACAAACGGGGTAACTACCTCTCATGGGTCCGCATCGACGGCATGCAGCGCATGGCGGAGCGGAAGGACTTCGCAGGGATTACCGAGGCTATGCGCCTCGATTTGTCCGGTGCCCTGGAGGCAAAGGGCCATGCGATCGTCGGATGGTATATTTCCGATCCGGATGCGGCACTGGTCGAGATCGAGCGTGTCAACCTGACATCGTGCCGCAATATCGCCAAGACGCTCGGACTGGAAATGGATGGCATCCTCGACGAGCGTGCCCTGCTCTGGCCGAAGATCATGCGCTGGGAAGCGGCGTATTTCATTCTCTGGACACGGACTTCCGTCCTGACGAAAGAGGAGCGTCGGCAGCTCAAGTTCGAATATGCCGATAACGCCAAGTCGATCGGTCGCGTCGGGAACACGCAGCGTCTCTACCTGCGCAGTGAGGTGATGTCCGCACGACATTCGGCGTTCGTGACGCGCGTCATGTCCGCGCTGCGTGCCCATGATGTAAGCGCCAAGGTCATCGGTCCCCACGATGCGCTGCGCATGTCGCGCGAGGCCATGTATCGCGAGATGGCGGCGTCGGAATGGCGGCCGAGCTTGCCCGGCGATGGATTGATGGCGCGGTGTCCCGATGATGGCGATAAGCGTCCACCGGCTGAGAATGTGCTCTGGCCCCAAATCCGCGACCAGATCTTCTACGCGGATGCCGTGACCAAGGGCGGCCAACGGGTAGATTTCGGCGAGAATGCCTTCGGCCCGATCGACATGGACATCGGTCCGGAAGATCCGCGGCCGTTCGTCGAGTTGGCGGCGACGCTCGGACAGGACCGCATCCCTTGGCGTGCGTCCTTCCTGATGGAGGGCAGCGGTCGATCAGCGATGCAAATGAAGGATGTCGGGGCGTCGTTCCTGAGCATGTTTCCAGGCAATGCCGATCTTCGTCGGGCGCTCGCATACATCGACGATCTGCGCCGCAAGGAGAACCATATCAGCGTGAAGATGCGTGCGAGCTTTGCGACCTGGGCTCCGGCGGACCAACCGGCGAAGCTCCGCCGCCGGGTATCCACGCTCTCGCAGCGGATCGAGGGGTGGGGCAACACAAAAACGACGGCGGTCATCGGCGATCCGCTCGAAGGCGCCATGAGCAGCGTGCCGGGACTCTCGTTAGGCTCGACCGCGAACCCGGCGCTAGCACCACTCGGTGACGCCCTTGGGATGCTCCCTTGGAGCCACACGGCCTCGCCGTGGGACAGCGGCAGCGTGCTGTTCCGGCGCGCCGACGGGGGCATCTGGCCCTACGACCCATCCGGTGGTCGGGTGCGGCCCTTGACCGTGGATATCTTCGTAGCACCGCCTGGCTCGGGAAAATCCGTCTTGGCTAACACGATCAACATCGGTCTCTGTCTGAGCCCGGCGGTCATGGGCACGAACGGGGCGAAGTTGCCGCTCATCGGCAAGGCCGACATCGGTAAATCGGCCGAAGGGTTCGTGAAGTTGGTGCAGGAGGCACTTGGCCCCAACCGCAAGCACGAGGCGATCTTCTCCTCGCTGCTCTTCGCGCCCGGCTATGAGTTCAACATTTTCGATCTTCAGGTCGGTTGCGAATACCCTCTGCCCCTCGAAAAGGCCTTCCTACAGAATTTCCTCGCTCTGGCGACGATGCCGCCGGATCAGACGACGCCGTTTGAAGGCATGACCCAGCTCATTTCTCTGGTCATCGACGAGGTCTACCGCAATTGCACGGAGCTGGGCGGTGGCGCCAAACACTATCGCCGGGGCGTCGATCCGGACGTGGACGAGGCGATCGAGCACATCGGCGCGAAGCTGCACGATGAATCGCCCTATTGGCGAGACGTCGTGAACGCGCTTTGCGATGCCGGAGAGTATCGGCTGGCCGAACGGGCACAGCGCCATGCCGTGCCGATCCTCGAAGACCTGATCGGCGCCGTTCGCTCGGACCAGGTGAAGGACATGTTCGACAGCCTCAAGCTTGCCGAAACGTCGGAGAAGGCGTCGCAGATCTTCGAGCGTTACATCTCAGACCTGATCCGTCGCTACGAGACCTTGAACGCGCCGACGCAACTGGACTTCGGCCCGGCGCGCATCATCGTGCTCGACCTTCAATACATTGCTCCGCACGGGTCGGCGGCGGCGAACCGTCAGACGGAAATGGTCTATCTTCTGGCCCGTCATATTCTCGGCCGTAACTTCTTCCTGCATCCGGAATACATCAAGTTCATCCCGGAGCGGGTTCAGGGCTATCACAGGGTCCGCATCACCGAGATCTACGAGACGGTGAAGCGGATCGACTATGATGAATGGCATCGAACCCAAGGAAGCCTCCTCGTCCGTGCCCAAGCGGAACTCGATGTCCGCGAGGGTCGCAAACACAACGTCCAGCTTGGTTTTGCCAGCCAGCGGCTGTCGGATATGGGCGACGGTATCATTGCCCAGTCGACCGGCCGTTTCGTGCTCGGCGCCGACGACCAGAGGGAGCGAGAAACCATCATCGAACGCTTCGGGCTTACGGAAGCCAGCGGCAAGATCGTGCGGCACCGCCTGACCGGCCCACGCAAGGACGGCGCGCCTTTTCTCGCGATCCTGCGCGCAGAGTCCAAGCATTACGAGCAGTTCCTCATCAATTCGCTTGGGCCTGTCGAACTCTGGGCGTTGTCCACGACGCCGGCCGATACGAGCCTGCGTAACCGTCTTTATGACCGCGTCGGTTTTACCGAAGGCCTGCGGAGGCTCTCAAAGGTGTTCCCTGGCGGATCGGCCAGCGAGGAAATCGAGCGGCGGACCAAGGCGCTCATGCGAAAAGGCGATGCGGCGGACAATATCGAGACAGGGGTCATCGACACACTCGCTACGGAATTGATCGAAGGCCGCGGGCTTGGCCTGATACTTCGGCCCCAGGACGAGCCGAAGCCGGCTAACGACACGATGCCGGTTGCTGCGGAGTAGTGGATGGTCAGCTTGAAAAGGGCGTCGTGGCGGGAAGGACCTCGTTCCGAGCCGGATGTCGCAAGGCAAACCGTAGACAAGCCCGTTCGACCGCAGCCGATCAGAGACTCGATCCTGCGATACATGAGCGAGCCGCGTTCGGCCGGTGAGATCGCGGAGCATATCCAGCGGCCCGTTCCAACGGCCACTGGCCATCTACGCGCCATGATCCAGCGCGGTCTCGTGCGGCGCATCGCATTTGGGACCTACGCACTGGCTGGCTACACCGGCCCGGATGTCAGAATTCCCCAGCGGCGTGCCGAATCCAGCAGGGAATTGAGAAGCACGCTTCGGACGTATCTTGGCGATGTGTGCAGCGTGCAGGGCCTGCATCTACGCACGGGCGTCTCCGAGAAGGCCGTGCGTGTCGCCTTGCGGGATCTCTGGTTCTCCGGGCTGCTCGAGGGAGACGAAGCGAGCGGATACCGACTGGTCAAACGCCAACGCCCCGAAGGATCACAGCGAAGCAGTTGAACCGGCCGGAAATGAGGTTCTTAGGGCGCCTCATAGGTGAGACGACTTCGAAGGAGAAGAAGGGTGCTGAGTAAAAAGCCATCTGAGGTAAATGCAGAACTGACTAACCTCTGTGAAAGTCAGAAGGCGTTAATCGCTCAACAGCAGACCGCTCTCGACGGTGCTCAGCAAAATGCAGTGGAGTCCAGCAAGAGAATAGCCGAGCTTGAAGCCAAGCTCGGCAGGCTTCGCGCAATGCTTTCTGGTCTGGGGATCGATAGCGCAGAAATCGAAGAAGGCACTGCACTTTGGCCTACATATGCGGCCCGCATGCTTTCCGTCGGGTTGGACGAGGATCCGGACACGGTTGCCCACAAGCTCGGGGACGTCGCACCGACGACAAGATGTCAGGTCGTTGCCGCGGCTAGACGCCTCATTCGCCCCGCTGCGACCTGATGCTGATCGGTGCCAACCGAGCAGATGATTCCGACTGCGAGTACGAGGGTGCCGTTCGCAAAATGACGCCCTAGCCTTCCGACCATGGAGGCAGCGATGGCGCATCTCACAATCAGGCTCGGGGCTCCCCTGATCGTCCCTTTCAGCATTCCGCGCGGGGGCAAAGGTCGCCGTGAGCGGGCATGGCGTATCCGCCTTCGGTGGCAAGCCCTGTGTGAGGCCCGGATCGTGTCGGACGAGCGCAACTGGATCAGCCTTTCCAGTATCTTGCCGACCACGAAATCGCTGCGTCAGAGCGCACTCGGTTCCGGGAGGGATATCTGGTCATGAAATACGGTCTACTCGGTCTTTTGCTCGGCACGGCCTTGCTCGCGGGGTGTGCTGCGCCTGTCCACCCGGTGCCCACCACGGTCGAAGCCGCCGGTATGCCAAACCCCGAATTGGCACTGCAAAAGAGCATTACCGATGTTGATTCGGAGATGGCCGAACTCGGCGAGATGAATCCCACGGTCACGCCGCCGCCTCAGCAAGCGGTGCTGCCCGACCCCCTGCAAAAGACAGTGTCCTTCACCTGGAACGGTCCTCTGGATGGCGCCGTCTCCAAGCTCGCGCAAAGCGTCGGCTACACCTTCTACGTGACCGCGCCACAAAACGCGCAGCCGCTCAACGTTTCGATCTCGGCCTCAGAAACGGCTTACCAGGTCTTCCAGCAGCTCGGCGCCGATGCCGGAGCCAAGGCCACGGTGCAGGTCGATCCGCTTCATCATCAGGTCGAGGTGATTCATCATGCGTAAGCTGCACGCGGCCGTCATGGCCGGAACCGTGATCATGGCCCTGGGCGCTGCCTCCGGAGCACGCGCGCAGACAAACTCCCTTACCTCGCCGGCGGTGCCACCCTTCCCCACCCCCGACCAGATGGAGCAGAACCTTCCCGCGCTGGGCAATCCGACCAACCAGCCGATTACGGGTGCGTCGGAAGACCCCATGGTGGTGGGCACCGAGGCACCGCCTTCGCTGGAGGCTCTCCAAGACGCACGTCCAGGCGATCAGCCGACGGACGGTCTCTCGGCCAGTCGCGAAGGCACGTTGAAGACCGCAGCGCTGACCTACGGCGCTCAAGGCGGGCTCGCGGCGCGAAGCTTCTCGATCAACGAGATGTTGCGGCGTTATCAGGCCCAGCTCGATACAACTTACGACTTCGGCGCGCTTGTTCTGCCCGTCAACGGCGGCCAGACACTGATGCGGCCGCCCATCGTGAGCGCCGCGCAAATGGCGTTCGCCCTGGGCGACAATGGACAGGTGGCGCGTGAAACCTCCTGCATTTACGAGATCACGCGGGAGGCACAACTCGCATCGACACCGCCGAACTGGCGAACCTATCTGGTGCGAAGCTGGGCCAACCCGCTGCGCCCGACTGACTCGTCCCTGCCGCGCACCAAGCAAGAGGTCGCCTACTGGGACAAATGGGTGGCGGAGGGATGGGCTGACGGTGAAACCCAGGCCGACGAAATCTTCCTGTCGGACCTCGGCCGCCTGCAGCGCGACATGGTCGGCATGGCGCGATATCGCGTGCTTCTGCGAGCGAACCTCGTCGAACAGCCGGTGCTGGCCTTCAAGACCCAGGCCGCCGATGGCGGGCGTGACAGTCTCCACATCAATGACCAGGTGATCCGGATCACCAACCAGCCAGGGCTGCAAGGCAACCCCGGTCACTGGACCCCCGGCGCCGGATGCCCGCAATGAGTGGGCTCCCCGTCCTCCCATTGCTGAGCTTCGAGCCCGACTGGGCAGAAACCTGGGAGCAGGCGTCGGCCCGCTTCGATGATCTGAAGAGACAGGTCAACGATCAGGCGTATGACGGGTTGCCGAGCCATGTGCGTGAGCAAATGTGGGAGGAATACGTCTCGGTAGGGGCAAGCCTCGGAGCGATCTTCGAAACGCAATTTGCTACCACCGATGAGTATCGCGATTGGCGTCTGAAGTTCTTTCCCGCTGGAGCGGAGATGGATGCGGGGGCGGGATATCGGATGCCCACCGGTCTCCCTATTTCTGAAATCCGGCGACGCCTAGAGGAAGCGCAGCGCTGCCTCCAAGGTCAGGTCGGAAACGCGGTTCCCCTGAAGCTGCGCCTGCAAATTCGTGAAATTATCTCCGCCGATCCAAGTGCGGAGGTGGCGACGCTGGCAGATGTGCTTCGAAATAGGGGCGGCGATCGTGTCCGCGACGTTTGCGCCGAACTTCCGCAAAGCGCGCCCTCCCGGCTGGTAGAACTCAAAATGGCTCCGCCTGGTCTTGGGCGGGCCGTCATTCTCTCAAGCCGAGCGGCCCATCCTGTCGAAGCGGGAGGTGACGGTGTTTGACGGGTCCGACCACGGTATCGAATGGCCGGACAGGACCCGCGGGCTGCGCTGGGTCGCAGAGGCACGGAAGAGTGCCCCCGGCCTCGATTCCGTCCTGACCTGGGCTTACCGCCAAGGGGCGTCCCGCGTTCATTTTCAGACGGGTCATCCTGTGTGGGTTTCGATCCACGGTCAAAATCTTCGCGTCACCGAGCACCCGATCGACGAGATCGAGTTCAGTCATATCGTCAACCATCTCTACGGCGCGGATGCCATGGCGCGTCTGCAAGGTGGCACGGATTTCGATACGGCATATGCGATCCAGATCGACCGCTCGACACGGCTCCGGTTCCGGCTGAACGGCACTTCGACCCGAACCTTCCGGCAAACCGGCGGCAACGTCGTTCTGCGACCGATCGCGGATCTTCCCGCAAGCCTCGAACAGCAGCGCGTGGAGTCTGGCATCCTCGAAGCCTCCAAGCCCCGCCAGGGCTTCATCATCGTCGGCGGGGCAACCGGCTCGGGCAAATCGACGCTGATCGCAGGGATGACTGTCGCCAAGCTGCAAGACCCGGCGGGACACTACAATATCGTCGAGGGCGCCGCGCCGGTCGAGTTCCTGCTGGAGCGCGTTCGCGGGCCATCATCCACGATCAATCAGAGCGAGATCCCCCGCGACCTACCCAGTTTCGCAGCGTTCGTGCGCGGTGCCATGCGGCGCGAACCAACTGACATCAATGTCGGTGAATGCCGCGACGGGGAGACGATGGCCGCCTCCATCCAGGCCGCAATTTCCGGCCACGTCGTAACGACGACGATCCATGCCAATGACGTGGCGTTGACGATGCAGCGCATCACAAGCCTCTGCCCGGCGGATGAGCGCGACAATCTCGTCTCGGCCGTGGCGCAGTCGCTAAGGCTGGTCATCAACCAACGCCTGACGCGGTCCGCTGATGGTCGCCGCACGGCTCTTCGCGAGTTCCTCGCCTTCGATTCCGATCTTCGTCGGAAATTTCTGCGCACCGACCCGGCGGAGTGGCCGGAACTGACGCGCGTCGCCGTCGAGGAACAAGGCCAGTCCTACGCAAAATCCATCCGCAATGCTTTGGAGGCGGGCCTCATCACCGAGGAGACCGCAGCCTTTGAACTGAGGGAGATCGGCTGAGATGTGGCGCAATACGGGCCAACCGGTTCGGGTTCTGATGCTGGACGCGCGCGCGTGCCTGCCCGTGGTGCTAGCTGCGGTCTACTGGTCATGGACGACACTCTATATCGCCATCGCTGGTTTCGTTTTCTTCTCGCTGATTTCCTTCTTCGGCCTGACGTTGCCGGCTCTTGTCCGAACCGTGCGGCGCTGGATCGCCGGCAGGGTCAGGACGGCAGTCCCTGCATGGCGCCGGAGGCGCTTCTCATGAGCGCTGTCGATGTCGATCGCGTCGGCCGCACCATGCGCGTCCTGCTTGAGCGCACCGGCCGACCGGTGGTCTATGATGACCCCGCTAGCCGATCACGTCTCGAAATCTCAGCGGCAGCGGCGAGCGCGCCGGGCGGCTTCCTCCCGGCCTTTCTTGTGGCGGGGGAGGCCATTTGGCGGGATCTGACGGGTAAAGGCTTCGCCCTGCAGATCGCGCGCGATGACAAGGCGCTTTTGGGCTATCGGGCTGAGAGCATCGGGGCTGGAACTTTCGCGACCGTCATGCTGTCCGCCATCGAAGCGATGCACCAGGTCTCCGGACCCGGGGCGATCGTCGTCAGCGACTTCAATACGCTCTGGCGCGCGGCAGTGAGCCGATTGGAACACTCGCCAGACGGCGCGCCCAAAGGGCGCGCGGGAATGGCTCACTGATGAAGGCGGCAGGCATCATTGCGCTGGCAACTCTGCTTACCATCGCGGTCGATGCCCGGGCGGCGGTGGCCGCGCCCGTCACGCCGGCGACGATCCAGTCCTGTATCCTTGCCGCCGCCAACCTCCACCGTGAGCCGCCTGCGCTTCTGCTCATCCTTTTGAACGTCGAAGGCGGGACGCTTGGCGCGGTCAGCCAGAACACGAACGGCACGGTCGATATTGGACCGATGCAAGTCAATCAGATTTGGGTGCCGATGGTCGCGGCTCACTGGAACGCGACGAAGGACGCTACCTACCAGGCTCTGCGGGACAATTTCTGCGCCAATGTCGAGGCCGGTGCATGGATCCTGCGCAAGGGCCTGGACGAGGCCCATGGTGATCTGTGGGGCGGCGTCGCCTTCTATCACTCGCATAACCCCGTTTATCAGCAGCAATACATGCTCTCTGTCTTGAAACAGGCGTTGAGGCTAGAGGCGCTGCCGCAAAAGAAATCGAACAACCACCTGTCGGCGCTCAACAGCCCGGCAGGACAAACCGATCGGAGGGGATGATGATGCAGCCGCAACGTGGCGGTGGGCGAGGGTCATGGCCTTCGAGCGATGACACCGCCCTTTTCAACCTCATCGTGATTCTGGTCGGCGTTGGGGTCGGCGGGTATCTGCTCTGGACCAATTATCACGCTCAGATCAGCAGCGGTGTGATGGCGATGGTCCATGTCGAGATCGGCTGGCTCGATCAGGTGACAGACCGTTTTCGCGTGGCCGATCAGCAGATGATGCTCAGCGACCCGACCGGAGTGACGCTGGCGGATCTCTACGGGATTTTGCACGCCACCGGATCATTCGTGCGCACTCCGGCCGCTGTCTTTATCGGCCTGCTGGCAATTCTTTGCTTTGTCATGGCCGCGCCATCGCGGTTCAAGCGTGTCTTTGATGTTGAGGGATTGCTGCGTGAGCAGGCGCTTCGGTTTCCGGCGGCGCGTGCCTTTGTCCGGCGCAAGCTGAGTTTGGTTCGGCTCGAGCGGGATGCCTTGCTTCCGGCCGACTATGCCCTGACCGCCCATGAGTGGCTGGACCGCTTCGTTTGTCCATCAGGCAAGGCCTTCGACGATAAAAGGGCCTTCGACGCTTTGTCGTTGCAGCTCGGTCCGATCTGGACGGGTTTGGCCGATGCCAGCCCGATCGCGCGCGTCCTCTATGCGGCCTTCGCGTTGCATATGGTCGAGCGCCGCGATGATGCGGTGAACATGCTGGGCGAGATCTCGGCAGCCTTGGACGCGGATCGCAAGGAAGGGCGGTCGGGACCGAATGGGACACTATCAGTGCCGGCGACCACGCTCCGCAGAGTTGACGAGCTGCTCCGCGATCAGCGTTGGCATGAAGAGGCGGCCCAGGTAGCCGCAAGGCATGCCTACACGGCGCCGGCTTTGATGGCGGTGCTCAATCACGCAAGGCTGCGCGCTGGCGTGCTCGCGCCCGCCCAATTCGCGTGGGCAAAGCTGATCGACCGACCGCTTTGGTATGCGCTGCATTCTTTGGGCTTCGAGAGCGAGGGCCTGGGACGCTACGCCCACCCCAATGCGCGCGTCGAGGCGGTCGGCGCGCGCGACCATTGGGCCTCCGAACGTGCCGCCGGGCGGCCGATCCCATGGCCGTCAGTCGCAAACGCCATCGAATCTTTGCGACGGGCCCACGCGCATCGCGCCTGAGCCGCAGTGATTTAGACGCCCGTTCGCAGTCCCGACTGCCAGGATCGGGCTCATAGCCAGGGCAAGGAGTTGAAACAATGGCACTGATGACCTTCGACATTCCTGACGGTATGACCGCGCAGGTGATCGTCGGACCTCCCGAGGCTTTTGCGCGACGGGAACCGTTGCAGCTCTCCTATGAGGCCGTGCAGATGGAGGCACGGCCCCGCCCGCGCAGGCGCTGGTTTTTGATGTCGAGTGGCGCCATTGCGCTGCTTCTCGTCGGTATGATCCTCGGCGGCAGTCTCAAATGGCACAACAGCGCCAATGCCGAAACGGCGTCACTTGCACCGCCGCCGGTTCCGGCACCGGACCAAGGCCCGCCCCCGGCGACGACGGCATTTCCGGCGCAAGCGCCGTCCGTGCCGCCGGCCCCGCCCTCCCCGTCCCTTGCCGCGACGAGCGTTGGCGCGCCGCCGGCGGCAGCGCCGGCCCCCAGCGGTCAGATGCCGCCCGACCTCGCGGCCGACCTCAAGGCGCAGCCGCAGGTCGAGCCCGCACCGGGTCAGGCCCCCGGCCAGGGCAATGCACCACCGCCGCAGAATGCTTTCGGTCTGGGAGGCTGACGCATGGCCGTCCAACGCGAGATCGTTGGGCCGCAGGAGCAATTCGAGCGCAGTGGTGCTCAGAGCCTCCGCGATACGCGGCCCTTCACCACCCGTTTCTTCGAGGGGCTGCAGAGTTCCGCGTCCGGTCTCGTTCTGGCGGTGGCCGGCGGCGTCACTTGGTTTGAGCCTGCGGTGGTCAACATCACCGTCCCGTTTGCGGCGGCCTACGCCCTCTGGGTCCTTACGCGGGCGCCTCGTTTGCCGCTGCGCTTGCCGTGGTCCGCAAAGCGCAAGGACTACGGCAACCCGGTGCCGGGCTCACGCAAGCCGCGTATCGCCAATGGCAGCTTCTTTCTGGGCTGGAGCATTTCCGGTCAGGAGTTGTGGATCACCCCCGACGACCAGCGCCAGCATATGACGATCCCCGGCACGACCGGCGCTGGCAAGACGACAGCGATCCTCAGCATGTTGACCAATGCCTTGGCCCAGGGCAGCGGCTTTGTGTTCGTCGATGGCAAGGCAGACCGGACATTGTTCGGAAAAGTGCTGTCTCTCGCCAGGCGGTTCGGCCGCGAGGACGATGTTCGCGTGCTGAATTTCATGGTGGCGTCTGGCATCAAGGATTCGCACACCTTCAACCCTTTCGCTATCGGCAACGCCGACGCGCTGCGCGAATTGTTGGCGAGCCAGCTTGGCGAGAACGCTTCCAACGATGCCAACGGCGTTTTCAAGGAACGCGCCGTGGCCCTCATGGGCACGATCGCGCCTGTTCTGGTGTGGTTGCGGGACGTGCGAGGCGTGCCGCTCAACATTGAGGTGATCCGGTTTTCGATCGAGCTGAAATGGCTCTGGAAGATCTCGATGGAAAAGATCGCGCTGTTGCGCGACAGGGAGACCGGCGTCGTTCGCGAACTCGATGTCAGTGCGGACATCCCGGAAGAAATCATCTGGCCACTCAAATCCTACTTTGGAGAGTTGCCCGGATTCGATTCGTCCCTGCCGTTGGACAAGCAAAAAAGCGACGAACCTTCCAAGCAACACGGCTACGCGCAATTCTATTTCACCGGCATCTTTGCAAAGCTCGCCGTCAGCTTAGGGCACATCTTCTGTGTCGAATCAGGCGATATCGACATGCGCGATATCGTCCTCAACCGACGCATTCTGGTCGTGAATCTGCCGGCGCTCGAAAACTCCGAAGCGACGCTCGCGGCTCTTGGGAAGTTGGTCGTCGCATCGCTGCGCGGCATGATGGCGCAGCTTCTCGGTCTGTCGCTCGAAGGCGAGTACACGGATGAGGACAAGCCCGGCATGGGACCCTCGCCCTTCCCCGTCGTGCTCGACGAGCTTGCTTATTATGCGACGACGGGCCTCGACGCGATGCTGAGCCAAGGTCGCGGGCTCAACGTCAGCTTCATGTTGGGCTTCCAGGAAGTCTCCGGCATCTGGGCGAGATTGGGAGAGCGCACGGCTTCAATCCTCGGCAATGCTAATCTCACCATCGCCATGCGCCAGCAGGATTCCGGCCGCACCCGCGAATGGATCGAGAAGACGGCAGGCCAGACCTATGTCACGCAGGTCTCGTCCTATCAGGGTGGCGAAGACGGCTCGTATCGCGAGGCGCGCCATGCCGAGGTGCGGCCCGTCTCGCGGGTTGATTGGCAGGACCTGACTTCGCTGATCGAGGGAGAGGCCATCGTCCTGTTCGGTGGCCGACGGGTCTATGCACGGGTCTTCCACGCGAAATTTGACGAGACCGGACCGAAGCGCCTCGGCCGAACGATCATGCTGCGGGAGCCCGATCCCCAAGAGATGCGCTATCGGCTCAAGAAAGCTGATGAGCTGGCAAAACTGATCGCCAGCAAGGCCCTCGGCATGGACGAGGCCATGACCGAACCATCGCCGGTCATCGCTGCCGTTGCCGCCGGGATGCGGCGGGCCGCCAATGATGGCGGCTCGATCCTCGATTGTGCGGATGCGGCGCTCACCGAAGTATCCCTGCTTGCAACGGACAAGCTGCCTCGCGCGGCCGAGCCCGCCGATGGCGCTCCCGCAACGGTGGTGACGCCGATGCTTCGTGTGGCGAGTACCGATCCCGTGCCCGGCCCCTTCGCGGGTGGCCGGCCGACCGACCCGGTGGACGCGACGCTGATCCGCCGCCTGGCGACGGTTGAGGAGTTAGGGGGGGCCACGGCTGCCGCGGCGCGCAACACGGCGATGCGCGTTCTGGCCGAACGTGACGAGGGCTCCGTCAGGATCAACCGGGTCGAGCCACCCCTGATGAGCGAGGCCGAATTCATCGCCCGCGTCCAGTCGGTCGTCGAGCGGTTGAGGTCGCTGCGAAGCAACATTCCGAGGGGGGAAGCTGCGTGACGAAAGGGGGAACGGGGGTGACAAAAAGAAAGCCCGAGGCACCACGACCGCCAGCCAAGCGCGCCCAGGAAAACGAAGTCTACCGGGGGCGTCAGGCCGCTGCCGGAATTGTCCGGATCACCGTGATGGTTCCCGCCGAACGGATTCCCTACCTCAAGGCGCTGACCTTGGAGTGGCGGCGCGAGTCCAAGATGATGCTGGAGCAGGATCAACCGACCGCCGACCAGATCCTCCAGATTCATGCGGTCTGCCGAACGCTCGATTTACCTCTGCCCGAGCATGCTTTCGCCTCGCGCGGCGATGCCCAGGAATGGCTGCTGGCACAGGAACCCAGCCTTGGTCAGTTGATGCTGCACCGCCCGAAACGGCCGCACCGCCCCTGAGATCGTGAAAGGAGTCCGCTATGCAAGCGAGAAGTTTGATGCTGGCCGGAGCGTTGTTGTGCAGCGGAGGCGGAAGCGCCTTCGCGCAGCCCATCAACCTGCTGGCTCCCGTCCAGTCCACGCCCCTACCCCCGCCAAGGGCGGGGAACTCCATGCCGATGATGCCGGCCATTACGTCGGGCAATTACATCTCGGCCTTGCCGCCCCTGGAAGCGGCTGAGACGGCCGTGTCGGGCCGTCGATATGATCAGGCCGGGCAGGATCTCGAAGCCGCCGAGACAAGGCTGCTGAACGATGGAGCCTCGCCGAATGGCGCGATCGTGACGCCGGGCGGACAGGCCCTGGCCCAGGTGCGGCTTGCCCGTGACGCGGTGAGGCGACGTGACCGGCAGGGTGGGCTTACGGCGATCAGCATGGCGATCGGGGCCGCTCAGGAGCCGGTACCAAGCCCTGCGCCGCCTGTCGTGGCCACCACGGCACCGCCCCCTGCTCCACCGGTTGTCGTAGCGGCTGCCGCGCCGCCACCGCCGCCTGTGCCGATGATCACGAAGGCGCTCCTCCCTGGCCATTGGCAGGAGGGAAGCTGGCAGTATCATTGGGTGCCCCCGGAAACCAAGCTACGTCCCGTTGAAACGCGCGCCGTCCAGCAAGGCCAGTTCGTTTTCAAGACGGGTATCGGCTGGGTTTGGGTGCCGACCCACTATGTCAACTGAAGCCACGACCGCCCCTGGCAAACCAGCGGCCGCGGCGCCGCAGGATAGCGTCGCCGAAGTCCTCGCCATCCTTCGGGAGGAATCACGCGAGCAGCTTGAGCTATTGCGCACCCTGGTCCGGCTGCTCTTGCCGAAGGCCGACGATGACGGGCCGAAGCTCGAAGACCTGATCGCCGCGCTCGTTGCGCAGCAGCGCGATATCCTTCTCGCGATCCGCCAGGTGCAGTCCGACGTCATCGCATTGCATGAGCAGCGCGAGGGGGTTGGGGGCGACAGCAGCGAGACGGGCCATTTGAACGGGAATGGAGCCGCCCGGACATGATGAATTTCCGAAAGATCAGCGCCGCCTCAAAGGGCGCCCTGATCTTGCGGTATTTCACCGAGAACAAACCCGAGGCCGGCGCGCAAGCGACTACCGGCGTCGATCCTGAAGGCCGCGATCTCGAAACAGGCGGCCGTATGACAGCCTATTATACGGGCCGGGACGGTCGGGCCATGTGGCGACCGGACATGCCGAAGCTACTGGCCGAGGTGATCGGCGTCGATGCGAAGCGCCCGCCGAGAGACCAGGAAATGACGCGGCTGTTCGAGGGGCGGCGCGCTGACGATGGCGAGGCCTGGTCGGCACAGAAGCGTAAACTCTCTGGCTTCGACATCGTGTTCAGTCCGGACAAGTCGGTTTCCTTGGCCTCGGCGTTTGCCCCGACCGATGCAGAGCGTGCGATGATCCGCAACGCGACCGATCGTGCCGCCGACCGGGCCATGCGCTTCCTCGCCTCCGAAATTGGCTGGGCGCGAAAGGGGCATGGTGGCGAGGACGGTGCCGACCCGGGCGCGGTCGGCTGGATCAGTTTTCGCCATCACACCGCCAGGCCGACCATGCAGGTCCAGGATGGCGCCGGCGGCGAGACGTATTTGCTCGAAGCGCCGGTCGCCGGCGACCCTCACGACCACATCCACAACTTCCTGATGAACGTCGTGGTGACAGCAGAAGGACGTGTCGGCTCGCTCGATACGCGCGTCCTGACGGATGCAAAGGTGAAGACCATTGGCGCCTATTTCCAGATATACCTTGCTGAGGAGCTTAAGCGCCTCGGCATCGAAATCTCTGTCGGCGCCGACCGGCAGGCGGTCGCGATCACATCGATCCCCGACATAGCCAAGGAAGCCTTCAGCAAACGCGACAATCAGATCCTCCGCAAAGCCAAAGCCTTCGCCCAGGAGCAAGGCCTCGATTGGGAAGAGATGTCGGCTGAAAGGAAGCTCGGCATCATGGAAGAGGCCAGCGCCGAAGGCCGGCTTGGAAAAATGAAGGTCGATGAAGACCGCATTTGGCGCGAGCAAGCCGAGAAGATTGGCTGGCACCACGCCTCTGTCCTCGACAAGGTTCAGCACGGCGATCTGAGCGAGGAAGAGCGGTTTCAACGTGCCTATGATTTTGCGGCCAAGGAACTGGCCGAGGAATTCCATACGGCGGCCGTCATCGATTACGACAAGCTCGGAATGTATGCGGCACGCGGCCTCATCGGTCTTGGCGCACACGGCGGCCCAAGCGACATCGATCGCGTCGTCGAGCTGCTCGAGGAGCGCGGCATCCATTTGAAGGGCGAGCACGTCGCGCTGATCGTCGGGCACAGCCAGGACAAGGTGCGTGTCACCAACTCCGCGCAGGTGCGTATTGAGGAGAAGCTCGGCCGACTTGCAAAGCAGGCCGCGCGGGACAAGACGGCTGCACTGTCGATCGAGGAGATCGGCGTCGCTATCGCCCGCAGCGGCTTTACCTTCACCCATGAACAAAGGGGCGCGATTCATGCCTTCGCGGAAGGCGGCGCGTTGACGATGCTGACGGGTGTCGCCGGCGCGGGCAAGACGACGCTGTTGGAGCCACTTGTTGACGCTTGGAAGGCGGACCGGCGCTTCGCCGAGGGCGGCCGGGAGGTCATTGGCGCAGCCATGGCTTGGCGACAGGCGGACGCTCTACAGGACGCCGGGATCACCAAGACCTATGCCATCGCCAGTTTGCTCACGGAGATCGAAAATGGCGGGTTTCAGCCATCCAGGAACACGGTTCTGGTTTTAGACGAGGCAAGCCAGGTCGGCCCGCGCTCTCTACTGAAGCTCTTCGAGCTGCAAGCCGATACCGGCATGACGATCAAGATGCTTGGCGACCGGGATCAGGCGCAGGCGATCGAGGCGGGCGACAGCATCGAATTGCTTCGGCGCGTCTTGCCCCCCGAGGCCCTGCCAGGCCTGATGACCACGATGCGACAGACGACGCGCCGCGGCCGAGAGGTTGCTGGGCTCTTCCGTGAAGGCAAGGCGCTGCTCGCTCTCGACATGAAGCGCGCCGACGGCCACGCGATGATGGTGGGCGGCGATAGAGACCAGGTGGTCGCCCGGATCGCGGATCTCTATCTGGCGCGCCGCGACCATCTTCTGGCATCCGGTTCCAAGCGCGGTGTGACGGTGAGCGCGCCGACAAACGACGACGTAGCGGAGATCAGTCTGGCGATCCGCGAGCGGCTCAAGCGCCGGGGCGAGATCGGCGGCAACGAGAAATCCTACAAGGCGATCGACCAACGCGGTCAGCATTTCGATCTCTCGATCGCAACCGGCGATCGAGTGCGCCTGTTCCGCCGGGTCTGGGGCACCGTGGACGGTGTCGGCCGCGACGTCGGGAATAACGGCGATGTCCTCGAGGTGCTCGACCAGAATGCCACTCATCTGCGGGTTCGCAACAAGCGGGGCGAGGTTGCCGAGATCGAATGGCGCCGGCTGCGGGACGAGAAATCCGGTCGTTTATTGTTGGGCTTCGGCCATGCACTGACGATCGACGCCGCCCAGGGCCTGACTTCGGACGAGCATATCAATGCGCTGCCCCGAGGCACCGCCGGCGTGACCGCATTCACCAGCTACGTGGCCGAGAGCCGAAGCCGAGGTGCCACCTGGACCGTGATTTCGGAAGGAGCTTTGCTTGAGGCAGAACGACGTCGGCAAGCCATGGGTGACATCACGCCGATCACGAAGGAACGACTTTGGAAACGCGCGGCCGAGGATATGTCGGAGAAGCCCTATAAGGCGCTCGGCATCGACCTCCTGGCGGAGGCGCAGCACGACCGTGAAAATGCGATCGACGCCTTCATGAAGGCGCATCACACGATGGAGGCCGCTGTCCGGGAAGACCCGGAGGCCGGGAAAAAGGCGTTCAGCCGTCTGCGGGCCGCCGCCATCAATGACACCCTTGGGCGGCATCTAGCGGCCCTCGATACGGCGATCGTAGCCAACGCCAATTTGGCCCACAGTGCCGCTAAGGGAGCGGAGGCCGCAGCTCATCTAGCGAAGCTGCGGGTTGACGCGCGTGCTGCCGCACAGAGGATGGAGCCTGTCTTGCGGCAGGAGCGGCCGCGTCAGTCCCCGGGTGCGTCGGTCTAGTTTTCGCTTCAGGTCGATTGAGACCGACGGTTCATCGTCCCTGAGCCCTTTCGCGGTTTCATCTCAGTGGCTGGGTGGCGAAAGACTGCCCGCAGCCTTCAATAGGACATCTGCCGCGACCGTTGCCGAGACGGTCTGGGCATCCGGCGTCGAGATAGGCGCGGCCATGGCGGCCATCATCACCGGCCGCGGACGGGCGAAGAAAGGGCTCGGAGGGGTGCTGCCCCCGGTCAGGTCGACGTCCTGGTATCCTGCGACAGTCATATCCAAGGCCGTCGCCGCCTCGGCCGCTTCCTGGCGAAGGGACGACAGTGCGTCCAGGCGAGCTTTCCGGCCGGCTGTGTCCAACTCACTCTGAGGCACCTGCCATCCGAGATTGGCGATAGTCATGCCAAGCCCCTGGAGCTGGCCGACAAGCGTCAACACGGCTTCGGAATCCGTTCCGCGAACCTCCAGCGTCTGATTGGCTATCCAGTGCGCCGGCACCCCGTTGGCGCGATCGACGAAGCTGGTCGAGTAGTCCTGGAACACGGCTTTGACGGTGGACACCTTGCCGGCAGCCGTCGAGGCCTGAGCCATCAGGCCGTTCACGCGGCGCTGCGCGGTGACGGCAATGGGAGAATCGGCGCTCGCTACCAGGTCCGCCACCAAAAGGCTCGGCGTAACCTTGATCGTGGCGGTCTCGGCAAGATGCAGGATCGGCGCGGCGTTCGCCTGTGGGGTGGCGGGGCAATTCTGGGCGAATGCCGCCGGCGAGGTGAGTGCGGTCGTGAGCAGCGCACAAAGAGCGAGACGCATATGGGCCTCCTTTGTTGGGTGGAAGCCCTTTCTGGCGCCTCGATCTGCGAAGGGCGCTTTAATTCGGCCAATTAGGTTAAGGGGCAACGTCGAGGAAGTGATCGGCCATTTCCGAGCCGTTGCGAATGGTCTCGTCCAGTTTGTTGATTGCGAAGCCATCATCATGGGGCACTCGAACGGAGGCCTTGGTCTGGACCTTGTTCCACCAGACTTCGATCTGCTTCAGCGTGTAGCACATGGCCTGCCGATCCAAGGCGGTGAACTCGGTTAAGGCGTCGCCTATGGCCGTACGCCGGATGTGTGGGGTTTCACCGGGCGCGGCCATGACGATGAAACGGGCCGGCTTGTCGGGGTGGGGCAGTAGGATCGACCCGTTTCCCTCGATATGTCCTTGGACGGCATACGCGCCGGTCTGTCGGATCTGCGGTAGAACCTCGCCCGTCACCCATCGCCGGAAGGCCCTAGCCTGCGGTTTGCGGGATTTGAAGATGAGGGAATAGATCGCGCTTTCGTTGATCAGGTTGATGGTCTGCGGTCCTCCCGCAGTGTCGATAATACCGACACCCTTTTCATCATCCTCTAGGCGGCTGAGCGCATCCCTTGGGTTTACGATCTCAAGGGTCTCGCATACCTCGGCGCCGACAAACCAGGTACAGCCGGCGAGATAGAACGCGCGGACAAGGGTTCCCTGGAAGCGATATTCGCCACAGACCGCATCTCGAAGGTCTAAGCGATCGTCTTCCCGGATACCGCTAACTCCTTGATTTCCGCGCGCATCGAGAAAGCCACCTTCCCCGGAAGCCCGGCGTCCTGCCTTCCGATGTTCATGTTTCATTCTGATTGCCCCGCCCTTCCTCGGAAACGTTTTTCCGTTTTCGGAAGAGATTTTCACGCGAACAAATGCGAACGGCGACCGGATTTCGATCATCACAGGGTCGTGAACGGGACCGAGCGTCGGCAACCTCACGCGCCCGTCATCTCCCGGAAGCCCTGACCAAAAGCACCGATGGTGCATTGGTCCATATATCTCACTTTGCTGTCCCGCTCCCGTCTCGTAGCTGTCGCGCCAGCGTCTCTATTCCGTCCCAAAATTTTGGGCACCGGCTGGAACAAGCGCGCGCCGTTCGCAGAATCATCGGTCAGCCTAGGGGCATGACAGAGCGACGACGAGATACCAAAGCCATACTTCAGACAATCGCCCGAAGCGAGCTGCGCTCCCCGCTGTTCCATTGGATGGTGAAGCACCACGACGAGCTGATGGAAGAGTCAGCGCGCGAGCGGATCGACTGGAAGAACTTCTGCGCGGAAGTCGCGAGACAAGGGATCACCGATACCCAAGGTCAGCCGCCGACCATAGCAATGGCGCGGAAGACGTGGGGGCGGGTTCGGAAGGCGGTTGCCGAACGGCGCGCAGCGGCGAAGCCGCCACGTCCAACCCCTCCCTCGCGCTTCCCGAAGGATTGGACCCCTCCCCTCATCAGCGAGACCCCAATCCCCGTGCCGGCATATTTGCGCGCGCCTGGGACCACGACCACGTCCCCCGCGCCATCTCTGCCAGCGCCTCCGGTCCGCACCGAGGCCGGGGCGATCGTCGATCGCGGGGCACCGGAGCCGGGGTCCATGGAGGATCTGCTTCAGTCCTTTGACAAGGCGGACTGGCACCTCCTCGGCGGCAAGCGGAGGCCGCCACGGCCGGATTCTTCAACCGAGTGAACCTAGAACGGAGAGAGAGAATGCCTGACGGACATATCAAGCCCTTGGACCGGATGCCGATCCTCTGGATCGCTATGGGGAGGCAGCGGGTCGGTAAAACCGCGCTGCTGAACACGGCGGTCCAATATTTCCGAGACGCCGGCAACCCGGTCCGCGTCTGGAACGCCGACCAGCAGAACCGCAGCCACACCTTGTCGGTCTTCTTCCCCGACGCAGAGGAAGTGCCCAATGCCGGCCTGGAGGACGGCAAGGCGTGGATCGAGGATCGCATTGAGGATCTGATCAAGCATCGCTACGACGCGGTGTTGGACGTTGGCGGCGGCGCGACGGGCTTCTCGCGCCTGGTGCAGGAGGTGCCGCTGCTCGAGGCGATCGAGGGAAGCGCGGTGCGCGTCGTCGGTCTGTTCTGCATCGGCCCGGAGACGGCGGACCTCGACTATCTGGAGCAATTCGTCGAGGTCGACATGTTTATGCCGGCGGCCACGGTGGTCGTCCTGAACGGCGGCCTGGTGATGAGCGGCCGGTCCGCCGGTGGCGCTTTCAAGCCCATTATCGAACACGCCGTGATCAAATCGGCCGTCAAGAAGGGCGCTCGGCTGGCGATGATGCCGGCACTGAGTTGCATGTCGCAGGTGACGGATCGCGGTCTCACCTTTGCCGAGGCCGCGAACGGCGGGGCAAAGAAAGGCGGCGAGCCACTGGCCTTGTTCGATCGGGCGCGCGTGAATCGCTGGTGGACACGCGATGTGCCGGAGTTCTTCGGCAAGCTGCCGCGCGAATGGTTGCCGCTTGCGGCGACCGATGCGCGGGAGAGCGAGGCAAGCTAATGGACGGCGCGGGGTCGACCCCACCGTCAGCCTCCGAGGGCGAAGGCCCGAAGGACTGGCTGGCGGAGTTCCGGCGCCAGACGGAAGAGGTCCGGCTGGCGGCGGGCGAGTGGGCGGTGCGCTGGAATGAACCGGAAGGACGGTTCATTTCAGCGCTCATGGGCGCGATGGAGTTGCTCGGCAAGCTGACTGTTTCTGTCCATGGCGTTTTCGAGCAGACCTCGCGCGACGGTCGGATTGCCGCCGAAGCGGAGTTGCTCCGGGCCAAGGAAGTGCATCGGGCGGCGCAGCTCGCCCTGACGCAGATCCGAAACATCGAGCTGGCGGCCAAATCCGAACACGAGGCCGTTGCTGTCCAGATGATCGACCGGACAATGCCGCTCTTCACCGAGCGGCTTGAGAAGGTTTTGGTCATCCGCGAGCAGCGCTGGAACAAGGATGTCGCGCGCCGGCGCTATGCGACGGCGGGCGCCGTGGTTCTGGCAATTTTCCTGGGCGGGTTCGGTTTGGCGAAGTGGCAGGACCACGCAGCTGTGTCGCGCGACGCGACATGCTTGCTTCATCCCCTGCAGGCGGCTGGGCACTATTATTGCCGGATCGACGGGTCATGATTCGGCGCGCCGTTCGCAGTCTCCCACGCCAAGGTCGATCGTCACGCAATGGAGGACGATCGATGCGAATGAGACAAAGGGGAGTATGGCGCTCGGGCATTGCCTTGGGCGCTCTTGTCGCGAGCCTGGCAGGCGGGCTTTCGGCACAGGCGCAGGTTCAGGTGCCGATCCAGGTGACGCCCTATGCGTCGGAACCCGGCGTGCCGGCAGTGACGATCTCCCCGACCAATCCACTGGCCGGCGATTCCGATCCGACCGGCACGGGAACGGGGACGGGAACCGGCACGTCGACAGGGTCCACCGGCGGCACCGGCACGAGCAGCGATGCGCTCGATACGATGCTGTCGCAAACCTGGGGCGCCTCGGCGGTCTCGAACGCCGAGGCGGT
>JAGWIL010000436.1 GCA_028866335.1 Rhodospirillales bacterium | reverse complement strand
GGGTGTTACGGCGCGGTTTTAAGCGCCGGGAGGCAGGAGATGGCGATGGAACGGCAGAAGAATACGCCGCCCTTGCGTGGCCAGAGCCGGAAGGCCTGGCGCGGCGCATGGCTGCTGGCCAGCACGGCACTTAGCGCGGTGCTGGTGCACCCTTTGCCCGCGCGCGCCCAGAACATCGCCGCCAACACCACCCCGCAAGGCGGTGCCGTGGTGGGCGGCAATGCGAGCATCGCGCAGGCGACCGGCAGCACCACTATCACCCAGAGCACTAGCCGCGCCGCGATTAACTGGCAGAGCTATAATGTCGGCGCGGATGCACACGTTACCTATGTGCAGCCCTCCGCCAGCGCCATCACGCTCAACCGTGTCGTCACCCCCAGCCCCTCGGTCATCGCCGGGCATATCAGCGCCAACGGGCAGATCGTGCTCATCAACCAGTCCGGCGTGGTGTTCACCAAGGGGGCGGAGGTTACGGCACAATCCGTGATTGTCTCGACCTCCGACATTAAAAACTCCGACTTCATGGCCGGGCGAATGGCCTTCACCGGCACGCCCAACCCAGGGGCGAAAATCGTCAATGACGGCGAGATTACCGCGGGCCAGGCCGGGCTAGTGGGGCTGGTGGCACCGCAGGTGGCCAATAATGGCCTGATTTCCGCGCGGCTTGGCCAAGTGGTGCTGGCCGGGGCGGATGCCTTCACGCTGGATTTATACGGCGACAAACTCGTCTCGCTGGACGTGACCAAGGCCGTGCGAGAAATTGACCTGAACGGCAAAACCGTTCCCGCTTTGGTGACGAATAAGGGGTTGATCGTCGCCGATGGCGGCAGGATCACCATAACCGCAGCGGATGCGGATGCGCTGGTGAGCCAGCTTTTGCAGGTGGGCGGCACGCTGCGCGCCAACAGCACGGATGGGCAAACCGGCACCATCGCCTTGCAGGCGGTGGGCGGCGGCATCAACATCGCGGGCAATTTGCTGGCGCAGGGCGAAGTAGCGGGCAGCACTGGCGGCAATGTGCAAGTGCTGGCCACAGGCAAGGTTGCGGTGGCCTCCAACGCGGTTATCGACACCTCCGGTCAGGCAGGCGGCGGCAACATCGCTTTGGGCACAAATTTGCAGCGTGTGGCGCAGGGTGCGGCGGATACCACAGCACCCCGCGCTGAAGCCGTGAGCATCGCTGCCGGTGCCACGATTAAGGCCGATGCGATTGCCACGGGCAATGGCGGCAAGGTAACGCTGCTGAGCGCCAAGCGAACTGATTTTGCGGGCACCATTTCCTCCACCGGCGGCCAGCTTGGCGGCAATGGCGGAAATGTGGAAATTTCTTCCGATGACGTTATCAGCCTTGGCGGCACGGTGATCGACACCGCCATCGACGGCCAGGCAGGCGAGATTTTGCTGGACCCGCAGACGCTGGTCGTCACCAGCGCCTCTACAACCAGCACCGGCACTGCAAGCTCCGGCACCGCCGGGGGCACGTCGACGACATTCGGCACCGACACCAGCACGGTTTCCTATCTCGATCCCGCCGACCTTTCCGGGTTGCGCGGCACGATTATTCTTGAGGCGAGCAAGCTGCTTTCCGTCGCCAGCGCCAT
>JAGWIL010000435.1 GCA_028866335.1 Rhodospirillales bacterium | reverse complement strand
TCGAACCCCCAACCAAACCGTTATGAGCGGTCCGCTCTAACCATTGAGCTACCAGCGCCCTGCTGAGCCTTGCTTTTAAGAGGAAGGTGCCCGGCGTCAACCACCAGATTGGCATATACTGGCCAGCCGGGTGCCGCCGGGCTATAGGCAGGCAGCCTTCTATCAGGGAGTTCTGGAGTATGGATTTAAGCAAGCTGTCGCCCGGCAAGGATGTGCCGCACGATGTGAACGTGGTGGTAGAGATTCCAGCCGGTTCGGGCGTCAAATATGAAGTGGATAAGGATAGCGGCGCATTGGTGGTGGACCGCGTGGTGTTCACGCCTATGACCTACCCAGCCGCTTATGGCTTCATACCAGGAACCCTGGCCGATGACGGCGACCCGGCTGATGCGCTGGTGCTGCTGCCCGCCGCCGTTGTGCCGGGTGCGGTGATCCGATGCAGGCCGATTGGCATGTTGCAGATGGAAGATGAATCCGGCCAGGACGAAAAGATTATTTGTGTGCCGCACGACAAGGTGCACCCGCAATTTTCAGGCGTGAACGAAGTGGCCGAGCTGCCCGCCATTACGCGCGATGTGATCAAGCATTTTTTCGAGCATTATAAGGATTTGGAAAAAGGCAAGTGGGTGAAGGTAACCGGCTGGGCTGACCGTTCCGCCGCCGAGGCCGCAATCTCCGCCAGCCTGGCACGCGCGGGCGCATAAGCAAGCAAAAAGCCTTTCCGGAATGCCCGGGAAGGCTTTGCGTAATTAGACGAATTTTTTCCGGCGGACCGTAAGGCGAACGCCGATATTGATCGCCAGCACTACCAGCATGACCAGGAAAGCCGCGGCAAAAGCTAGGGCATGAGATTTCGCATCCGGCTGGTCGATGAATGTCCAGATCACGTAAGTGAGATAGGCGACAGGCTCATGCGTGAAGTGTCCGTTCCAGCCATAGTTTGACCATCCGGCCGTATAGATTAACGGGGCGGTTTCACCCACTGAAATGGCCAGAGCGAGCAAGGCACCAGTCATTACGCCCGACGACGCTGCGGGCAGGACAACCTTGAACACCACGGTGGAGTCTTTGGCACCTAATGCATAGGCAGCCTCGCGCATGGGGTTCGGTACTTGCTGCAGGGAAAGTTCTGTAATTCGGGCCAGATAGGGCACGATGAGGATGGCGATGGTGATGGATGCGGCGGCGAGCGAGAAGCCCCAGCCAAAGCCGATAATCATCACGATATAGGAGAAATAGCCGAGCACGATGGAGGGGGTGCCGGTGAGCGTGTCCGACATGAAGCGGGTGGCGCTGGCTAATTTACCCCGCCCGTATTCCGAAAGATGGATACCGGCACCGACGCCAAGCGGAATGGCAATAAGCATGGCGAGGAGCGTGATTAAAAACGTGCCCTCAATTGCATTGGCCAAACCACCGTTTGGGCCGGTGGTGTTTTCAGTAAAGAGGTGCGGCGAAAACGCGGCGATGCCGTGCCAGGTGACGACGCCGACGATATCGATCAGCGGGCCGATAACGAGAAGCAAAGCGGCACCGCAGAGGGCCCAGCCGATTTTGCCAGTGATGATGCGGCGCAATTCCTGCGCCGTGTGGGGCGATTTAAGCGC
>JAGWIL010000065.1 GCA_028866335.1 Rhodospirillales bacterium | reverse complement strand
GCCCATGATAAACTCCTATTCCGCCGCCACAGGGAGAGGCGTGCCACCGAAATCTTCGGGGAAAAGATTAAGCGCGCTCGAAACCGGGTAAGGCGTGAAGCCACCCAGAGCGCAGAGCGAACCGAATTTCATCGTCTCGCAGAGATCTCGCACGAGGGCGGTGTTCGCGGCCACATTTTCGCCGGCGATGATCTTGTCCAGCGTTTCCATGCCGCGGGTGGACCCAATCCGGCACGGTGTGCATTTGCCACAAGATTCATGCGCACAGAATTCCATGGCAAAGCGCGCCATCTTCGCCATGTCCGCGGTATCGTCGAACACCACCAACCCGCCATGGCCGATCAGGCCGTCACGAGCGGCAAATGCCTCATAATCATATGGGGTGTCGAACTGAGCTTGCGAGAAATAAGCGCCCAGAGGGCCGCCAGCCTGCACAGCCTTAACCGGACGGCCGCTGGCGGTGCCACCAGCAACATCGTTGATGAGCTCGCCCAACGTGATCCCGAAGGCGATCTCAAACAATCCGCCATGCTTTACGTTACCGGCAATCTGCACCGGCATGGTGCCACGCGAGCGGCCCATACCACAGGCGGCGTAAGCAGCAGCGCCCTCTGCAAAAATGTACGGAACAGCGGCCAGAGACAGCACGTTGTTGATAACGGTCGGCTTGCCGAACAGGCCACGCAGCGCGGGAATTGGCGGCTTGGCGCGAACCATGCCGCGCTTGCCTTCCAGGCTGTCCAGCAACGCTGTTTCCTCGCCGCAAACATAGGCGCCCGCGCCCTCGCGAACTTCCATGGCGAAGTCAGGCAGCAGCCCCGCCTCAGTGGCGATGACGATCGCTTCCCGCAGAATTTTAATCGCCAACGGGTACTCCGAGCGCAGATAAACATATCCACGCGTGGCACCTACGGCGAGACCAGCAATGGCCATGCCTTCAATCAGGCAGAACGGATCAGCTTCGATGATCAGACGGTCAGCGAACGTGCCGGAATCACCCTCATCGGCATTACAGACAATGTATTTCTGTTCCGCCTTGGCCGTACGAACGGTTTCCCATTTGATGCCAGTGGGGAAGCCGGCGCCGCCACGGCCGCGCAGCCCAGACTCCTTCACCGTGGCGCAGATCGCCGCGGGCTCCATGGCGCGGGCTTTTTCCAGCCCCTTGAAGCCGTCATGCGCCTTGTAATCCGCGAGGCTCAGGGGGTCGGTAATGCCGCAGCGCGAAAAGGTAAGGCGCTGCTGCTTGGCAAGGAAGGGAATTTCCTCAACCAAACCAACAGATTTCGGGTGGGCGGAAAGATTGTCGGCAAACAGAGCCGGAACATCAGCCAACGTCATCGGGCCAAAGCCGAATCGGCCTTGCGCGGTCTCGACTTCCACCAGCGGTTCCAGCCAGAACATGCCACGGGAGCCGTTACGGACAATGCTGACCTCAACGCCGCGCTCGGCAGCCTGGGAAGCAATCGCGGCTGCCAGCTTGTCGCTGCCAAGGGCCACGCTCACGCTATCGCGGGGTACAAAAATACGCATTATGCGGCCTCCCCGGCGAGTGCTTTCAGGCCCTGTTCATCCAGCCTGGCGTGCAAATCATGGTCGAGCATGGCGCTAGGGGCGCAAGCGCAGAGGCCGAGGCAATAAACCGACTCCACGGTAAGGCGGCCATCCGGCGTGGTCTCACCCCAGTTGAGGCCAAGACTTTGCAAAAGCTTGCTGGCATTGGCTTCCGATCCCATCGATTGGCAGGCTTCCGCACGGCAGATCTTCAACACGTGGCGGCCATGCGGCGCCTGACGGAAGTCATGATAGAAAGACACAACGCCATAAACCTCCGCCCGGCTCAGGTTGAGAGTTTGGGCCACAAGGCGGATTGAATCCTCGTTAATATACCCAAATTCTTCCTGCAAAGCGTGGAGAATTGGCAGCATCGGCCCTTCAAGGGGCAGATACTGGGCAATGATTTCAGCGGCACGGCTGGCATCCCAAAGCGGAGTCATAAAATAGCTGGTTCCCGGCATGAATGATTTATGGGTTATTGGCGCAAAGCTGCTTGAAAAACAATCCCGAAATACAATGCTGCGATAGCACAAAACTATCAAAAAATCTACTTTGCCCCAATTTGAGCAAACAAGGCTGCGGTCAGCGGCGAAAGCGGAGACCGTTCCGCCACGACCAACCCAACCTTATGGACCTCTTCAGGCTGGACGATCGGAATGGCTGACAAATCCTCACCCAACCCAAAAACGCCCACGAATTTTTCTGGCAGCACGCAGGCCCATTGTTTGGTTTTAACATGCGAGACCAAAACCAGGATTGAGTTGGATTCAAGCACAGGCACCACAGCGCCCCCGGCCTGTTGCAGCAAACGGTCGATTATGCGGCGGTTCTGCATATCCGGCGAAAGCAGACAGAGGGGGATCTGCGCAATCTCGGCCCAACTCACCTTCGCACGGTCCCCAAGCGGGGCTTGCTTGGTGGTAAGCAGGTAGTAACGCTCATCGTAAAGCGGGATAAACCGGGTTTTGGCAACCGGTTCGTTATCCAGATATGTGATGCCCGCGTCGATTTCCGCGTTCACCAGGCGTTGCAGCAATTCCGAGGACGTGCAGGATTGCACGTTAAAGCGGACATTCGGGTGAAGGGCGCGAAAGGGTGTGGTGATGTCCGCCACCACGGCCAGGGCCGTAGGAATAACCGCCAGGCGCATAACCCCGGAGAGACCGTGCCTAAGGCTGGATACCTCCTCATGCATAGCGCGGACATCACCGGTGATTCGCCTGGCCCAATCCAACATCACCTCGCCTTCGGGCGTAAAACCCTGGAAACGGGAGCTGCGAATAACCAGCGGAAGCCCCATCGTGTCTTCCAATGCCCGGATGGCGGCGGAAAAACTCGGCTGGGTGACACCACAGGCCTCTGCAGCACGCCCGAAATGCTTTTCGCGCGCCAAAACAATCAGGTATTCAAGTTTCGGAAATATAAAGACGCTCCTTCCTTATTATTATGTGAGCAGCGGCGGGGCCGACCGTTCAAAATACGGTTCCGACATACCCCAAATAACCCCTGGTTCATATAATGAAACAAATGCCGCGTTCCAGCACCTTCGGTGGTGGTGCTTATAGCGCAATACGCTTATCAGGCCGGATAATGGCGCACCTTGACAGAGACACTAGGCGCGTCAATTATTGGCATGCCAAATGCCATAAGATTCTGCTCTGCGTTTTCATAACGCGCAGTGCGGTTTTTTGGCTTGCGGGTTCACCGCGAATACCGCCCCTCGATGTATTTTGAGGTCGGGCGGTTTGGTAAGTTGGGGGAAAGAGACGACCGAGCATGGAACAAATGCAGGACTCTATAGATTACCGGCAACTCGTTGAAGAAGCCGGCGATGCAATCATTGCTTCGGACCCGCAAGGCGTTATCGTTTTATGGAATGCGGCCGCAACCCGCATTTTTGGCTTTTCCGCCAATGAAGCCATGGGCCAAAATCTGGACATCATCGTTCCAGAGAAGCAGCGGAGCCGGCACTGGACCGGTTACGATGCTTCCATGGCCAGCGGCACAACCCGCTACGGTACCACGCTGCTGAAAGTACCGGCCATCCACAAAGACGGGCACACCCTCTCGATCGCTTTTACCGTGTGCCTGCTTAAATCCGCCGGGAAAGTAACTCAGATAGTCGCTTTCGTCAGGGACGAAACTGCCCGCTGGAGCGAGGAGCGCGATTTGCGCCGACGCATAAGGGCATTAGAGGAAGCCGCCGGCCAGCCCGGCGGCGCAAACAACGGTTAGTACTAAAATGGGAGAAGATAGATGAGCAGACCGCTCGAAGGTATTAAAATTATCGATTTCACGCACGTGCAAGCCGGCCCGGCCTGCACCCAGCTTCTCGCCTGGTACGGCGCCGATGTCATCAAGGTCGAGCGTCCGGGCTCGGGCGACGTGACCCGTAACCAGCTCCGTCACGTTAAAGACGCTGATGCGCTGTATTTCACGATGCTGAACTCCAACAAGCGCTCCCTGACGCTTGATACCAAAACCCAGGCCGGCAAGGACGTTCTTACCAAGCTGATCCAGGAATCAGACGTTCTGGTAGAGAATTTCGGCCCCGGCGCCCTGGACCGCATGGGCTTCAGCTGGGCGCACATCCAGGAGCTGAACCCGGGCATGATCATGGCCTCGGTAAAGGGCTTCTCTGATGGCCACCATTACGAAGACCTGAAGGTTTACGAGAACGTCGCGCAATGCGCTGGCGGTGCTGCCTCCACCACCGGTTTCTGGGATGGCCCGCCGACCGTTTCTGGCGCCGCTTTGGGTGACAGCAACACCGGTATGCATCTTGCCATCGGCATTCTCACCGCGCTGATGCAAAAAGCCAAAACCGGCAAAGGCCAGAAGGTTGCCGTGTCCATGCAGGACGCCGTGTTGAATCTCTGCCGCGTGAAGCTGCGTGATCAGCAGCGCCTGGATGCGCTGGGCTATCTGGAAGAATACCCGCAATACCCGCACCACTCCTTCTCGGATGTTGTGCCCCGCGGCGGTAACGCGGGCGGCGGTGGCCAGCCTGGCTGGGTGATGAAGTGCCACGGCTGGGAACATGACCCCAACGCCTATATCTACTTCACCATTCAGGGTCATGCCTGGGAGCCGATCTGCCGGGCCATCGGCCGTGAGGAATGGATCAACGATCCGGCCTACAACACCGCCGCAGCGCGTCAGGACAAGCTCTTCGATATCATTACCGAGATCGAAGGCTGGCTCTCGGACAAGACCAAGTTCGAAGCGGTGGATATCCTGCGCAAGTACGACATCCCCTGCGCGCCGGTTCTGACCATGAAGGAACTTGCCGAAGACAAATCTCTGCGCGCGAGCGGCTCCATCGTCGAGGTTGAGCATCCGAAGCTCGGCAAATATCTGACCGTCGGCAGCCCGATCAAGTTCTCCGACCTGAACGTCGAGATCAAGTCCTCGCCACTGCTGGGTGAGCATACAGACGAGGTTCTCAGCGAACTGGGTTACTCCGCTGAGAAAATCGCCGAGCTGCATAGCGCCAAGGCGGTTTAAAAACCAACCTACCGGGCCCGCTCTTTTCATGAGAGCGGGCCTAATAATTTCTAGGCTCGTCCGCCTTATTGTTAACATCACGACCTGTCATCACAGACTTAAAAACTACAAAACAACCCGTGTTTAATAAGCGGGATATCAGGATTTGGCTCGATTGGAGGAGACTGCTTTTGAGTATTCAACCGACATCGGCATGGCCTATTGCCAGTGCTTCGACGTCCGAGCTGGTGGTGGCTCCCTTTGCCATAGAACCAACTTTTAAAACCAAAGTTTATGATACGCTGAAGCACGCGATCATCGCTCTCGATATCTACGGGAAGCCCGAGGAAACCTGGCTTGATGAACGCCAGCTTGCTGAACGGCTGGGTGTAAGCCGCACCCCGATTCGTGAGGCCATCGCGATGCTTGAGCAACAGGGCTTTGTTAAATCCATTCCACGTCGCGGGATCAACGTGTTGCGTAAAAGCAAGCGCGAGGTGATCGAGACAATTCAGGTTTGGGCTGCCTTGGAAGCAATGGCGGCGCGGCTCGTGATTAAAATCGCCTCGAATGAAGAGATCCTGCAGCTCCGGCAAATCTTCAACTCATTCCACGATACTCACCGCCCGGCCGATTATCTCTCTGAATATTCAGTCGCCAACATCCGGTTTCATCAAACGATCATTGAACTTACAGGGTCGAGCGTATTGCGCAGAGCCACAGAAGACATCCTTCTGCATGTGCGTGGCATTCGCCGGATCACCATCGGCCTCGATGATCGCGCCTCACGCTCTATTGAAGACCACTTGGCCATCATCGCCGCAATTGAGAAACGAGACACGGAACAGGCGGAGCGCCTATGCCGTGACCACACCCTTGGCCTCGCCGAATATGTCGACAGGCACAGCAAAGGCATCTTTTTCTAAAATCGGTTCAGCTAGATTGAAGCACACGTGATTCGATCTAGTTCCCAATTCTTAAACCAAGCTGAAGCCTGTCACAGCCGCAAATGAAAAGGGCCTCGCATTACGCGAGGCCCTTTTGTTTGTGCGAAGGCTTAATTCAGCCTTTGCAATTTAATTACTTCTTTTTGACAATACTCTGCGGATTAAGGCTACCGATATTGCCGCTTTCGCTGCCTGCGGCAGGGTCAATCACGGCATTAATCAAGGTCGGCTTGCCGCTGTTCATCGCAGCGTCAACAGCCGCGCGCAGCTCATCCGGTGTGGTCACGTTAACGCCAACACCACCGAAAGCTTCCATCATCTTGTCGTAACGAGCGTCATGGACGAACACGGTGGTCGCGGCATCGCTGTGCCCGGAAGTGTTCACGTCGGTGCCACGATAGATGCCGTTATTGTTGAAAACAACAATGCAAACAGGCAGGTTGTAGCGGCAGATCGTTTCAACTTCCATGCCCGAGAAGCCGAAGGCGCTATCACCTTCAACCGCCAGAACAGGCTTACCGGTCTCAATGGCAGCAGCAACGGCAAAGCCCATGCCAATGCCCATCACGCCCCAGGTGCCAACGTCAAGACGCTTGCGCGGCTGGTACATGTCGATAACGCCACGGGCAAGATCAAGCGTGTTCGCGCCTTCGTTCACCAGGATCGCGTCGGGGCGTTCCTTAATGATGGTCCGCAGCACACCAAGAGCGGCGTGGAAGTCCATCGGCGAAGAGTTCTTCTTCAGGCGGCCATCCATCTTGACGAGGTTGGCTTGCTTGCGGGTTTCCAGGGCGTTAACCCAATCCGCCGGAGGAGCCGGCCAGGAAGCGCCCATGCCCGCGATCAGTGCCGCGACGCAAGAGCCGATATCGCCCACCACCGGTGCCGCGATCTCGACATTGCTGTCCATTTCTTTCGGCTCGATGTCGATCTGAATGAACTTCTTCGACCCAGGCTCGCCCCAGCTCTTACCTTTACCGTGAGAGAGCAGCCAGTTCAGGCGGGCGCCGATCAACACGACAACGTCCGAATCCTTCAGCGCCTGCGAACGGGCGGCACCAGCGGATTGCGGGTGGGTGTCCGGCAACAGACCCTTGGCCATGCTCATCGGCAGATACGGGATACCGCTCTTCTCGACGAGCGTGCGGATGTCTTCATCGGCCTGGGCATAAGCAGCACCCTTCCCAAGAATAATCAGCGGGCGCTTGGCGTTCTTCAGCAGGTCAAGTGCGCGAGTGATGGCCGCAGGAGCCGGCAGTTGCGCCGGGGCGGCATCAATCACCTTAACAAGAGACTGACGACCGGCTTCGGCGTCCATCACCTGGGAGAACAGCTTGGCTGGCAGGTCGAGGTAAACACCGCCGGGACGGCCAGAAACAGCCGCGCGAATCGCGCGTGCCACGCCGATACCGATATCCGCCGCATGAAGCACGCGGAAAGCGGCCTTGCAAAGCGGCTTGGCAATGGCCAACTGGTCCATTTCCTCATAATCGCCCTGCTGAAGATCGACGATCTCACGCTCGGACGAACCTGAGATCAGGATCATCGGGAAGCAATTGGTGGTGGCATTGGCAAGCGCGGTAAGGCCGTTCAGGAAGCCAGGCGCAGAAACCGTGAGGCAGATGCCGGGTTTCTTGGTCAGGAAGCCAGCAATTGCTGCGGCGTTACCTGCATTCTGCTCATGACGGAAGGAGATGACGCGCATCCCTTCGCCCTGGGCAAGACGGCCAAGATCAGTGATCGGGATCCCCGGAACACCATAAATTGTATTGATATCGTTGAGCTTAAGGGCGTCGATAACGAGGTGGAAGCCATCGGTAAGCTCGCCCTCGGTCTCCGCGCCGACAACTGTTGAATTTGTGTCCTGGAGCATCGCGGACATCGGCTCTATTCCTCCACATTAGGTATGAATTTGGTCCGCGGCCCGAGTAACGGAGATCACGGCAAAACGCAGCCCTACTGGCACACCAGATGCCAATAGTCAACAAGAGCGCCTCGCGCTGAACGAAGCGCCGTACTGGTATTATAGGCCTGAATTACAACCCGTGCACCCGGTAAAAAATCACCGCTACTCCTCATTATTTCCAAAGATTTACAAAGATGGCAATTTTGCGGTGGACAAGGACCAAATATTTGGTGTTTGGTATACCCAATACACACGAGGCTGTTTGGGTAAGACGAATACCGGGGAATTATTCCGGAAAAATGAGGTTGAAGGGGTGCCGCGTCTGTCGGCTCCTCTTTGTGTGTTTACTGAATTAAAACCATCGCGGAGCGCGAGAGTGGAGGAAAAAAATGTCTAGTAGCTTAAACGAACCTGTTGGCATGTCCGGCAGCCAGATCAGCCCTGAAGTGAACAGCACCCGCTGGCGGATGCT